>JBDNCP010000099.1:0-18185 GCA_046719575.1 Cyanobacteriota bacterium | reverse complement strand
GATGTTGGATTTGCAATTCAATTCATCCCTCGTTTGTCACCCCTAGTTTGTGACCAAAAGCCTAGCCTTGCTGTTCGGTTTAAGGATGTTTCCTTAATTACAGACCAAAAATTGAATCGAATAAAACGCCAGAAACGTTCCTACAAAAATTGCCTCGCAGGACAGGAAGCCGGCCGCTGCAAGGCAAGGACAGTTAAACGCTACTTATAGTCTGGGGGGCGATCGCCTTTATGACCTCGGTCGCTGTGCCGATTTCTGGGGTGTCCTGTAGAGCGATCGCATCTATCTTAGGGAATAGTCCAGTGATCTGGGTCACAGGTTGTCTGGCGCGTCTGGCGCGGAAGTCATCCCTAGAATTCACTTTACAAAGAATTTGCTTTACAAAACGCTACTTTGCGGTGCGGCGCGGGCAGATTAAATACAATCAGGCATCTAGCTATATCCACTAGCTATATTCAGCAAATCCGCTGCGATTGCTGACCTGTCGATTCTTTTGCATTTAGCCCTGTCGTCTCTTACCCCTACGTCATCCCCAACACTATCCTACGAAGAAGCCTCTATGCTTAGCCAGATGAAACGCCTCAGCCTGGAGACCGAAGGCCAGTATGCAACCGATGCAGACCTGCAATTTTTGCGAGATTATGCAAAATCCTATGGGCTGCGAGTCGAAACCTACCAACGCATCCAGAGCGCAGAAGCGCTGCTGGTGAGCCAGGTTCAGCAATACATGATGAGCAAAGACCCGACGCTGTTTCAAGGCGGCAACAGCGATCTGACGACAAAGTGGAAGCGAGATACGGTGCGGGTGTTGCGCTATTCTGCCGTGGCAATGCTGCTCAACGATCCAGAAACCCTGCAAGAGCGCTTTCTGCTGTGGTTTCAAACCATCATGCGGGCATTTGGCGCACAGCAAAGCTGCAATGCAACCTATGAAGCCATGCAACATGTGGTGCGGCAACACCTGACCCCCGTGCAGGCTAGCCTGTTTTGCCCCATTTTGGAAATTAATCGGCATCTGCTTGGCGGCAGCCACGCCTAACCAAGACAATCCCCCTATTGCAAGCGTCCTGTGCAAGCGTCCTGAATGAGTCGGTTTGCCAACGGCTCATTCGGGGAGCTTTTTAGTGTTTGCAATTTAATGTTTGCAACAGCCTTTTAGCAATGGGACGCGGTGGGGTTTGCTCCGAGCGTCCTGCCACACCAGATGATTTTGATGATTAAACCTCTTGCATAAATGCTGTTTTGAGGGTGTGAATCGTCGTGCGGCAGTACCGCGCCACGATTCACGCAAGAAGTCTATTGTTACGAAGCGAAATGCTGCTCATCCTGAAGCAGTCTGCCGGATTCTGTAAATTTCAGAGGGCGATCGCCCCAAAACCGTGGTTTTTTGTTTCGGGGGTCACGTCCATTCCTCGTTAAAGAATATATTGTAGGAATCTAGTAATACGGATGCTTCGCGGGTCTGTGGACTCAGGCAGAGGTATGCGTTAGGTGATTTCGTTAGGTGATTTTGACTGGGGTGAGGGTTCGCTATGCCAGTGAGATTTTTTGAGTTGCGATCGCCCGAAGGGGGCGCGGATGGGTTTGAGATGTACTTAGGCGGATCGGGGCAGCCGAGCGCAGCCAGCAGTCTTGCACCAGAAGCGCTGACCCGTCCCCAAGCCAAATCCTGGCGCTGGCTGATTGTGGGGCTGACCAGCTGCGCGGCGTTGGGTGGCGTGGCTGCGTCGGCGTTGCTGTGGATGCTGATGCTGCCGCCCGCGCCCGACTGCAAAACGGGTTCCCCCTTAGCTCCCGATATGGAACGGCTGTTTTGCGCTCAGCAGGCGGCTCGGTCAGGCGAGTTGACGGAGTTGCTGTCGGGTCTGGCGCTGATCGAAACCTGGACCCCGGAGCATCCGCTGTATCACGAGGCGCAGCGGTCAGTTGAGGAGTGGTCGAAGGGGCTATTGGTGATCGCCCGCCAGAAGATGAACGCCAGTGATCTACAAGGCGCGGTGGAAATTGCCCGCAGAATTCCCAAGTCTAGCTCGGTGCGGGCGGATGCAGAGGCGGCGATCGCCACTTGGCAGGGCATCTGGCGACAGGGCGAGGCGCTGGTGGCAGCCGCCCAAACTGCCATGAAGGAGCAAGCTTGGGGCAATGCCTCGGAGATAATCCGCGACTTGGGCGAGATGAGCCATCCCTATTGGAGCAACCAGCGGGCGCGGGCGCTGTCGGAGCAACTGCTTTTGGAGCGCAAGTCTCGACAGCAGTTTGCCGATGCTCAGAAAACTGCCCAGTCAGGTCAGTTGCCCGATTTGGGCAAGGCGATCGCCCAGGCGGGACGGATCGACAAGAGAAGCTATGCCTGGAGCGATGCCCAGCCCCTGCTAAACCAATGGAGCGATCGGCTGCTGGGCGCGGCCTTCCAGCTTTGGAAAGAGCAAAAGTTTGACCAGGCGATCGCCCTGACCCAGCAAGTGCAGGTCAACCCTGGCAGGGCTAACATGGTGAAGGATTTGATCCAGCTTAGCGAAGCGCGGAAGCTGGCCGTTTCCACCTGGACGAACTGGGTTGCTACGCCGCAGCACGTCGTGAGCATGATGGAGGCCATTTCTGCCGCCAAGCAGATCAAGCCCACTAGCCCCTATTACGCCCAGGCCCAGAGCAGTCTGGCAAGCTGGCAGGTTCAGCTAGACGGATTGCAGCAGTTGCAACTGGCACAGATGACGGCGGGCCTAGGAACCGTGGAGACGCTGAAGACGGCGATCGCCCAGGCAGAAAAGATTCAGCCCGGCCATCCCCGCCGCCTGCAAGCCCAGACGATGATCGCCCACTGGCACCGCGAAATCGAGCGGCTCGAAGATCGACCCATCTTGGCACGGGCGCGACGGCTGGCGACTGAAGGCACAGTTCCCTCGCTGCAATCGGCAATCGCCCAGGCCGGCAGAATTTCAGAGGGACGGGCGCTGCGGGGCGAAGCACAGGCGCTAATTCGGGAGTGGACGCGCCAAATCCAGGTGATTGAAGACCAGCCCTACCTCAATTTGTCGCGGACGCTGGCGCGGCGGGGACGACTGGGAGAGGCGATCGCCGCTGCGGCGCTGGTGCGACCCAACCGAGCGCTCTATCCCCAGGCGCGGGCTGCGATTCGGGATTGGCAAACCGAGCTAAATCGGCTCAACTCTTCACCCATACTGCCTGAACGCTCCACTGCCAGTCCTACCCCCGCCCTGGAAACTCCCTTCGGAGGAAGCCGCTTGGAAACACCTGCTCCTGCGCCAGATGCTTCATCTGAGGCGGCAAAGGAGCCAAAATATCGCCTGCCGCAAGCCCCCACCCGCAACACTCCCCAAACACAGCCAGCCGACCCGTCTGGCAGCTTGGTTCGTCCATCTGTGCCAACCCCTACAACCCCCGAAGCCAGCCCCAATCCCCAGCCCGAATCTACGCCCAAGGATATCTCTGGTCTGAGGGAACCCGAAGCACCCCAGACTGCACCGCCTGCACCCCCTGTACCTACGCCCCCTGTACCTGCGCCCCCTGTGAATGCTGCACCGCCCCGCGTCGTGGAGCCGCCGCCGCGTGTGGTAGAGCCGCCGCCTCGATTCGAGCGTCCTCAGGCAGCGCCTGTGCGGGAGGCTCCGTCCGAAGCGGCTCCGGTTCGCCGTGAGCGCCCCGCTGCACTGGAGTCGGTTCCGGTGTCGCCGCCCAGAGGGCCTGAGCCGCAGGCAATGGAGCCAGAATCGGTTAACTTTGGCGAGGCGCAATCCTAGCGCTATTGCTGGACGGGTTTCTGGTTTGGATGCCTCGTTTGGGCATTTGGGGTATAACCTACCTTGTTTGCCTATTTGCCTAGATCAGTCGAACGGGGCGATCGCCCTCCAGAACAACCACCTGGGCGATCGCTCTTACCTCGGTATACCCAGCCGCCTGGAGCGCCGATAGACAGGCAGGAGCCGTCTCCGCAGGCACACAGCCCAGCAGCCCGCCCGCGGTTTGCGGATCAAACAGCATATCGATCGGCGTTTCGGACGAGCGCGACTGAGAAACTTGCTCCCAATCTTGCACCCAGCGGGCGGCCACTAGGTTTTGTGGATGCAGGGAACTGCGGAATCCGCGTTGCAAGGTCTCCGCTGCACCGGGCAAAAGCGGCAGCGCCGATCTTTCTAACTGCACACCCACAGGCTCCGATGCCCGCAGCATTTCCACTAGATGCCCCAATAGCCCAAAGCCTGTAACGTCTGTGCAGGCGTGAGCGTGATAAGCCCGAAAGATCTCTGCTGCCGCCTGGTTGGATTGCAGCATCATGGCGATCGCCCCTTCGATCCAGCGGCCCTTCGCCTGCCGCTGCATATCGGCGGCAAACAGCGTGCCCGTGCCCAGCGGCTTCGTCAAGATCAGCACGTCGCCCGGTCGCAGCCCGCCTTTGGGCAGCAGGTGGGACGGCTCCGCCAAACCATTACAGGCAAAGCCCAATGCCAGTTCTGCCCCTTCGACAGTGTGCCCGCCAATCAGCACGGCCCCAGCGGCGTGCAGCATCTTGGTTGCGCCCGCCAGCAGGTGAAACAGGGTTTCTTCCTGCTTGGCATCGGTGGCGTAGGGCAGCGTGGCGATCGCCAGCGCACTCTGCGGCTTTGCGCCCATCGCAAACAGATCGCTCAGCGCATGGTTCGCCGCAATCTGCCCAAATACAAACGGGTCATCCACCATCGCCCGAAAGTAGTCCACCGTTTGCACCAGCACTTGCCCAGCAGGGATCTGCACGACAGCAGCATCATCCGGCGCATCCAGCCCGATCAGCACATCCTCTCGCGGTAGACTCGGCAATTCTGCCCGCACTCGACGCAAGGCGCGGTCGAGGGTTTGGCTACCGATTTTGGAGCCACAGCCCGCGCAGTGGGGAGTAGAGGGGGGAGTGGGGTCGATCGAGGATGGGGGATCAGGAGGCAACCCCTTAGACCCCCGGCTTCTCATTTCTGGCAAGTTCGAGAACTTTTCCATGAAGCGGCGATCGATGTGGTCTTTCCACTGCCACAGCCAGGGCGTGGGGCCAAAGCTCCAGGGGCCGCGGGAGGCGACGGCTGTGCGATCGCCCAGCCCGACCAAAATCAAAAACTCCCTTTGCGGCACAAAGGGTTTTAGCGGTTTGCCCAGCACGGCGCGGCGCAGGTTTTCAAATAGCGGCTTGCCCTGGCGGACTGCAAATACGCCCGCTTTGGGGCGCGGATGGTGAACCATTGTGGCCACATCACCTGCCGCGAAAATGTGGGGATGGGAGGTAGATTGCAAGTAATCGTTGACCAGGACAAAGCCGCGGTCGTCGGTTGCCAAACCCGAGTCTGCAAGCCAAGGCGCGGCGGCAGCTTGCGTGACCCAGAAGGGGCGATCGCACACAATCCATTTCCCCGATTCGCAGCGCAATCCATCGGGTTCTACGGCTGCGACCGTTTCACCCAGGTGAAGTTGAATGCCGCGTCGGATTAGAATCTGCTGCATCTTGTGCCGCATTCCAGGGCTGCGCTCTGGCAAAATTTCCTGACCGCGATGCACCAGATGAAGGTGTAGCGGCGTGTTGGGAGAGTTTGCCCACTGCAATACCTGCCGCAGTCGAGATTGCACATTCAGCGCCAATTCCACGCCGCCTGCGCCGCCGCCTACGATACCTAGCCGCAGGGGACGCTGGGGCTGGGCGGCAATTTGCTGAACAATCGCCTCCCACTGGGTCAAAAATTTCGAGATCGGCTTTACAGGAATGGCGTTTTCCGCCGCGCCGGGGACAGTGGACACCGCAGGCGTGCTGCCAATGTCGAGGGAGAGCCAGTCGAAGGCGATCGCCGGATGCTGGGCACACAGCACCCGATTTTGCGCCAGGTCTAGCCCAATGGCGCGATCGCCAATCAGCCGCGCCCCGGCAAAATGTGCCAGCGGCCGCAGATCAATGTGGCACTCGTCAAAGTCGTACAGTCCGGCGACATACCCCGGCAGCATCCCCGAATAGGGCGTGTGCATCCCGTCGGTAATCAGTGTCAGCCGCACGCCAGGAATCGGGTTCATGCCCCACATCCGCAGGGCGATCGCGTGGCTGTGGCCGCCGCCGATCAGCACTAGGTCTTGCGTAATAGGCGTAGGCGCTTTCAAGGTTATTGCAGCTTCAGCACAGCCATAAACGCTTCCTGCGGCACATCCACCGTGCCGATTGCCTTCAGACGCTTCTTCCCTTTCGCCTGCTTTTGCAGCAGCTTCTTCTTGCGGCTGATGTCGCCGCCGTAGCACTTCGCCAACACGTCTTTGCGAAGCGCAGGAATATGCTCACTCGCAATCACCCGGCTACCAATCGCAGCTTGCAGCGGGATTTTGAACTGATGGCGGGGAATCAGCTCCTTTAACTTTTCGACCAGCGCCTTGCCGACATAATATGCCTTGTCGCGATGGACGATCGTCGCCAGCGGATCAACTGGGTCGCCATTGATCAAGATATCCAGCTTCACCAGCGGGTTCTCGCGATAGCCAATCAGGTGGTACTCCATGCTGGCATAGCCGCGCGATCGCGACTTCATCTGGTCAAAAAAGTCGGTCACCACCTCCGCCAATGGCAATTCGTAGGTCAGCGTGGTACGCCCTTGTGTCAGATACTTCATGTCTTTAAACACGCCCCGCCGCGTCTGGCTCAATTCCATTAGCGGGCCGACAAATTCCTCCGGCGTAATCATGTCCACCTGCACGTAGGGTTCCTCGATTGCCTCACGCTTTTGAGGATCGGGCAGGTGGCTGGGGTTATCGATGTAAACCTCACTGCCATCTAGCAGGCGCACTTTGTAGATAACCGACGGAGCCGTGGTGATCAGATCTAAGTCATATTCCCGCTCCAGCCGCTCCTGCACAATTTCCATATGCAGCAGTCCCAAAAAACCGCAGCGAAAGCCAAAACCCATAGCGCTGGAGGTTTCGGGTTCATATTGCAGCGCTGCGTCGTTTAGCCGCAGCTTTTCGAGTGCTTCCCGCAGGTCTTCAAACTCGTCGGCATCGGTGGGAAAGAGTCCACAAAACACCATCGGCTTGGCTTCGGTATAGCCAGGGAGCGGCTCCTTCGCGGGGGCCGTCGCCAGGGTAATCGTATCGCCCACGCGGGCATCGGCGACTGCTTTGATAGCGGCTGCCAGATAGCCCACTTCGCCTGCGTGCAGTTCATCAACCTCGATCTGGTTAGGCGACAGCACCCCTAGTTCGTCAATCTGATACTCTTTGCGGGAGGCCATGAGCCGGATGCGATCGCCCTTTTTCAGGGTTCCATCCATCACCCGGAAATACACAATCACACCGCGATAGGGATCGTAATAACTGTCAAAGATCAGCGCCCGCAGCGGCTCCTTCACCGTATCTCGTGGCGGCGGTACTAGATGCACAATCGACTCCAGGATCTCGTTAATGCCGATACCTTCTTTTGCCGAAGCGAGAATAGCGCTGCTGCAATCCAGCCCAATAATTTCCTCGATCTCCCCCTTCACCCGATCCGGCTCTGCCCCTGGCAGATCGATCTTATTTAGCACCGGGATAATTTCCAAATTATGCTCTAGCGCCAAATATACGTTTGCCAGGGTTTGCGCTTCTACACCCTGCGAAGCATCCACCACCAGCAATGCCCCTTCACAGGCGGCTAGAGAGCGAGACACTTCGTAGGAAAAGTCTACATGCCCCGGCGTGTCGATCAGGTTTAGCACATAGTTTTGTCCATCTTCGCCGCGATAGCTCATGCGGGCCGCCTGGAGCTTGATTGTGATGCCACGCTCTCGCTCCAGATCCATATTGTCGAGAAATTGCTCTTTCATTTCTCGATTGCTGACAGTGCCCGTGGTTTGCAGCAAGCGGTCGGCCAGGGTGGACTTGCCGTGGTCAATGTGGGCAATGATGGAAAAGTTGCGGATGTTCGAGACGGGAACGTCGGTCATAGACGCAAGGCAGCAGGGGTAAAAGAGGCGGCAAGTTTGAGAGCAGCCACGAGCAGAACGAGGTCGCGAATCCCCCTCAAGGCATACCGCTTAAGATATTGTAATGCTTCTCTCTGCCGGACGCATCGGCAGTCGGCTGAGTTGCCTTTGGTTCTACCGCTGTTGGGCGGAACCAAATGAACTATGATTTTTACTAGATGAAGTTGCGGCATAGTCTTGCAATGCCGCAAGGCAGTCAGCAGAGGCAGCCAGTTCTGCGGGCGACTGGATTCTGGGGGTGCTTGAAAAGGAGAGCGATCGCAAAAGTCCACAGCCCAAATTTGTAACTCAAGACCAGTCGCTCAAGTAGCTCAAGAGCCACAGGTCAAGATTTACAAGTCAAGATTTACAAGTCAAGATTTACGAGTCAAGCCGTTAAGTTCACAACTCACAACATTTAGATTTCCTGTGCAGGATGATTTAGGGCAGAATTTACAGTAAGTTTGGTGGATTCTCTTCCTAGCAATCTCATTCTGGAATCTCATCCTAAAAGGGTGTCTGCATAGGTGAGTCAGAAGTGGGTGAGTCAGACGGTATCGGCGACGGAAAAATACGGAATGGTGAGATAGATTTAAGGCAAGCCTATGAGTGAACCCATTGTAGAATCGGACATTGCAAAGGCTGACGGTGCGAACGCTGCTCTGGGCGCTCATCGCCCAATGCAGGAGGCGATCGCCCCCACGGACGGGCCAGTGGCCGTTAGACCCAGAGTAGCGGCTGGAAACAAGGTCGATTTGTCAATCCAGATCGACGCTGAGCTATTGAATCAGATTAGGCATCTCACCAGTGATCCGAGCAAAGTGATCGAGGTCGCCGTACGCCAATGGCTGCGGGGTGGAGCCTCGCGGGACGACGACCTGACGCGATCGCTCCAGCGCAACCCGCCCGTCCCCCCCCGTGGAGAATGGAACGACTAACCTATTCCCGCCAGCCCATTCCTGCTAGACAAGCTTTAGGAATCACGGATTTGCTTGAGGGGCCGTTGCAGATAGCCGCTGCGACAGGCTAGGTTAGGCAAGGATAATTGCTGAGCTTGATCCCAAAGCGTCTTGCGCGTTTGAACTCCCTGTCTCCGTTGCACGCTGATGACCTTGTCTGAAGATTCTTCTAGTTCTGTCGTTGGCTCGGCAGATGTGGCGATCGCTAGGCGACCGGGCGGCCTGCTCCAGAAACCGCCCTCGATTGGCGATCTCATCTTCATACAAGACTCAGCGGGAACCTATCTCTCCTTCTCCTGGAAAGACGCAGATCAGCACGGACTTGATTCCACGGATCTAGTGGGTCGGCCAATTGAGGAGGTCGAGTTTGCGCCCGCCGCTCTTGCGCCCTATTTGCAGCGGGTTCGCATGGTGCTTGATTCAGGTAGTCCAGACGAGTTTTCTTATTTGTTTCGCTGTGGCGGTCAATATCTCGTTTTCGATCTCACGCTCAGCCCTATTCTGCAAGTTCACTCACTGCCGACAGCAATCGTCGTAATTGGCCATTTGCTCTACACCTGCACCGAAGACCAAGCCCGGCTGCTGCTAGAGTCACCCCCTCGCTTCAGCACGCCCCAGAGCAGCGGCTCTCGCCTCAATCAAAAGGCACTGACCCAGGTTGCCCGCAGGGTTTGCCATACGCTCGATCTGGATGCCATTTGGCAGCAAACCGCAACTGGCTTGGGGGAAACGCTAGACCTGAGTCGCTGCTGGGTTTGTACCTATCCTGCGGAAGGTGACAAGCCGCGCATCGTGGCCGACTATCAGCGGACTGCTGCGATCGCCTGCGTAGGACAGGAGATAGACCTACAGGAATTTCCCTACCTACAGCAGGCGGCCGATACGCTCTGCCCCGTCAGCATTACCCAAATCGATGAGGAAAGCGGCAGAGAGGTTGCGGTGCTGGCGATCGCCACCTGCTATGACGATCAGCCCAACGGACTCATCGTGCTATATCAGGATGACGAATCCAATGTGTGGAGCCAGTCCGACATTGAGCTAATTCAGGAATTTGCAGAACAGATCGGGACAGGCATCGCCCATGCCAGTTTGTATGCAGCAAGCCGTCGCCAAGCCGAGCGGCTAATGCAGCAGTACCATACCTTAGAAGAGAGCCGCCGTCAGGCTGAAGCGGCCTCCCGCCTCAAGAGCGAGTTTTTGGCCAACACATCCCACGAGCTACGCACCCCCCTCAACGGCATGATTGGCTTCCTTAAGCTCATCGTAGACGGCGTAGCGGACGATCCCCAAGAGCAACGCGAGTTTATCGAAGAAGCCCACCGCTCGGCACTCAGCCTGAACAGCATCATCGACGACATTCTGGATATCGCCAAAATTGAGGCGGGCAAGCTCGAAATCGAGATCAACCCGGTCAAGCTGGATGATCTGATGGAAGATGTGGAGCGCTTCATGCGGCCCCAAGCTGAGCGCAAGAATTTGAGCTTCAGAATCTGCAAGCCAGAAACGCGAGATCCGATTATTCTGAATGGCAACTATCAGCGCCTCCGCCAAGTATTGCTAAACCTGCTGGGCAACGCCATCAAGTTTACCCACGAAGGCGGCATTACGGTGATGACCGACATCCTGCCCCGCCAGTCTGACCAAGACAAGGGCTATGCCAAGATCAGCGTGGTTGATACGGGTATTGGGGTCTCGCTAGAAAAACAAGACCGCTTGTTTCAGTCCTTTAGTCAGATCGATGGTTCCCGGACTCGGCAATATGGCGGCACCGGGCTAGGGCTGGCGATTTCCCAGAGGCTAGTAGAAGCCATGAAGGGTGAGGTGAATTTCTACAGTCTGGGCGAAGGATTGGGGTCTACCGTCACCTTTACGGTGCCGCTGCATCAGCATCCCGTGCTAGTCGCCCGACAGTCCGAAGAGGAAGATGTGGATCTAGCAGATTTAGCACAACTGGCAGACCTAGACCCGGATTTGGATGAGATGGAGTAGCGCCCTCGACAGGGCGATCGCCCTTCGCGCTCTGATGTAGCATAATCTAGTCCGTCTTCTGGGTCATCCATAGGCTCATTTCCAGCCCATTTTGTAAGCCCATTTTGTAAGCCCATTTTGTAAGCCCATTTTGTAAACTATGTCGATTACGCTTCAGGTTAATGGCGAACCCCGCACCTGCGAGCCAGACACACCGCTGCCGCAGTTTTTGGAGCAGTTGGGGATGAATCCGCGTCTGGTGGCGGTGGAATATAACGGCGAGATTTTGCACCGTCAGTTTTGGGAACAGACCGTGATGCAAACGGGCGATCGCCTGGAAATCGTCACGATTGTCGGCGGCGGCTGACAGAGAGCAGGGGGTCTTCGCTCAGTTTCTTGGCTCAGTTTCTTAGCTCAGTTTCTTGGCTCAGTTTCTTGGCTCAGTTTCTTGGCTCAAAATTTGGGGCGATCGCACCTGGCTTTTCAAGGACTTTTCTCAAATACAAGTACGGTCATCCCTCCTTAAACCAACCCCTAGCCTCCCCTGGCAAAAAATAAGGCGCGTTACATTAGAAATATCGACTGGCTGTGTAACGTTTTCTAAAGCTCCGCAACATCAGCGCTGCAAATCTTAGCTCTACAAACTGCACAGCCTGCCCCAAGGGCTTTGCCCAAACCATTTACCTGAGGGCTGGAGGCTATGCTAAGGTTCTTTTCTCGAAGGTTCTTTTCTCAAGTGTGGCGGCCCCTGCTTCGGCCGCTGCTGGTTTTTTCTCTGATTGCAACACTCGTCTTTGGCAATGCGGGCAGCGCCTTAGCCCTGAGTCGGGGTGGCGGCCGCATCGGCGGTGGTGGGTTTAGTGTGCCCAGCCGCACTTACACCAGTCGTCCGGCCCCGTCCTATGGCGGTGGCGGCTACTATCCCGGCGGCGGCATCGGCTTTCCGCTGGTGTGGGGGCCGATCTTCTTTGGCGGCGGCGCGGGCAGCCTGTTTACGATTCTGATTTTCCTTTCGCTTGCGTCGTTTATCGTGCGGAGTTTCCGAGCATCGCAATCCGATGCCGATGGCTATGGCGACCTGGGCTATGGTGCAGCATCTCCCACGATTTCAGTGTCTAAAGTTCAAGTTGGGCTGCTTTCTAGCGCTCGCGGCTTGCAGGCCGACCTAGATCGACTGGCAAAAACGGCGGATACCGGCTCCAAAGAGGGGCTGACCGAGGCACTGCAAGAGACGACACTGGCGCTGCTGCGGCATCCCGAATATTGGGTCTATGGCGGCACTCAGTCGGCGCAGTATCGGCTGGAAGCAGCCGAGGCTCAGTTTAACCGACTAGCGCTGGCGGAGCGCAGCAAATTTAGTGAAGAAACGCTGTCGAATGTGAATCGCCAGTTGCGGCAGGTGGGATCGACCCCGGCGGCTTTGGCGACGGCAGATATGGGTGAGCAAGTGGCGACGGAGCAGCTTGCAGAAATTCAGCCGCAGGGCGAATATATCGTCGTGACGCTGCTGGCAGCGACGCTGGGCAAGCTGGATTTGCCTGTGGTGAATTCGACAGAAGACCTGCGCCGCGCCCTGTCGCAGATGGGATCGGTGTCGAGCGATCGCCTTTTGGCACTGGAAATTCTCTGGACTCCCCAGGTGGAGGGTCAGACCCTCTCGTCAGACGAGCTACTCGCTGAGTATGCTGATTTGAGATTGGTCTAGCTAGCCTGTAGATAATGGGATACGTTAGGGATTGAGCCTTCAATCCCTATTTTTTTTACGGATTTTTTTACGAATTTTGAAGGGCTGGAGCGGCAACTTTTTTGACCGCGATCGCCGATAGAACTGGGTAATTCTCTCTAGCGGCACACCCAACGCAGCAGCAATCAGCACACCCTGATTAATCAGCGTCGTCTGCCATACCCCCAACGTTTCCCACCGCCGCGCCGAAGTTGATACTGCTGCGGGGGCGATCGCCACCTTGCCCAGCTTCCGCGCCTGCCGCACTAGCTTCAGGTCTTCCAAAATCGGCACGTCTGGAAAGCCGCCTAGTTGCCAGAAGGTATCGGTTCGCAAAAAAAGCGCCTGATCGCCGTAGGGCAGACCGAGCCAGCGCGATCGCCAGCGCACACCCCGTTCGACCCAGCGCAATCCCGGCAGAGTTCCGTCAATCGACAGGTCAAACGCCCCCAGCGCCACGCCAGGTTGTGCCAGGGTTTGCTGCACTAGGTTGGCAAAGTCATCGGGTAGGCGCGTGTCGGCATGAAGAAACAGCAGGGTTTTGCCGATGGCGGCACTGGCTCCGGCGTTCATCTGGCGGGCGCGGCCGGGGGCAGATTGCACGACCGTTGCGCCATACTGCTGGGCGATCGCCCGCGTATCGTCTTGGCTGCCCCCGTCTGCCACGATCACTTCCAACCTGCCAGAGGGCGGCAGGGCTTCCAGCAGCGCTGGCAATTCTGCGGCTTCGTTCAGCGTTGGAATGACAACAGAGATCACCTGTTCCCGCAGCGCCTCCCACACGGGCAGGTCGGCAGCCGTATCAATATCCGTCAGCGGAGTGAGCGTCGCCACTGACAGACCAAGGGTTTGGGCGATCGCCCGTGTCTGGGCAAACACGCGCTCGCTGCCCCACTCAATTCCGCTGAACAAATCTGCGACGGGCTGCCGCAATCCGATGAGGTAGTAACCACCATCGGTGGCTGGCCCCAGCGCCAGGTCGTGGTCGTGCAGTGCTGCAAATGCCTGCTGCAAAATTGTGGAATCCACACTGGGGCAATCTGCGCCAATCACGACCACCCGCTTGGCTCCAGCGGCGATCGCCCGCTCCACCGCAGCCAAAAGGCGATCGCCCAAATCCCCAGACGGCTGCGGATGCAGCACCCAGCAGGGCCCCAGCCAGTCTGCCATTTGCGCCAGATCGCCGCCCGAAAACCAGATCTCTGCCGAGATAGGAGAGGTTGCCTTGCCTGCTACCGGATGCAGGAGGGGCCAGATTTGCCGCAACACCTGCTCTGTCATCTGTCGCTGAAGCTGGGCGGCTCCGGTTTCTCCCAAATGCGGAATCAGGCGCGTTTTCGTGGTTCCTGGCTGGGGATAGCGCGAAAAAAGAATGAGATGATCGGCAAGAATCACGGCTAAGAATTCCAATTTTAGGATGAAAGGTTAAAGGGCGATCGCCAAGATAAAGACGCAAAGAGTCTTATAGAAAAGCTGGTAAGAAACGCTGTAATTACCAGCCAGAGAAGATTCTCTCGATCTCTCCTCAGTCTAGGTCGTCCTCTGTCGCGCTTTGGAAAAAAGTTGACCTTTGCACTCCGAAATGAGCTAAGATGTTGGACAAAATTTGAGGGAATTTGCCATGGGCTTCAGGTTTAAGATATTGGCTGGACTGCTCACCCTGGCAACGTCGGGTGGGGCGGTGGCGCAAGGGGCGATCGCCCAGACAGCCCCTTCGACCCGCAGTGCAGACGACATTCAAACGCTCCAGGAAGCATTTGAGGATGCCTACTACGGTGCCAGTGGCACCTTCTTTGGCAACCGGGGTATTGTGAACTCCTTCACCTGGTTCCTCGGCCCCTTCCCCGAAAACAACATCATCACCGATGCGCGGCGGGTTCATCAGCTATATGTGGATGCCTCAAACCAGCAAAACCTAGACGGCCCTACCATCCGCACCGCCGACCTAAACAATCCCTTTGATACCTCACTGCTGCTCTTGCCGCCCTCCCAACCCCTGCGCCCGGCTCCCTTGGGGCCCCAGTTTCCGCCCTTTAGCCAGGGTGTTCCAGGAGATCCCCAGCCTGCGCCTCGTCCAGCCGGCCCAGTCCGGGGACTCTGGTAGCCTCTTAGAAGCAGTTTGGATATAGAAACAGGACTTACGCACCTGCGATGAATTTTTTGGATTTCGGACTATTTCTCACGGGTGCAGCCCGCGAGAAATAGTCCAACTGCGTAAGCCCTAAGAAAATTGGAAGCACCACGCGGACAGATGCCAGCGTGGTGCTTTTGTTTTTTCCGAAGGTTTTTTCCAAAGTGTTTGGGTTCTCCTCTTAGCACCTTCCTAGTTCAGATTGGCTGCTTATCCCGCAGTGCTACTCGTATAGGCAATTCTTATCAAAAATCAGGGTGGGCTATGCATCTCAAAAGAAATACGACAAACTAGGGGAAACTTGTCGGCTCGTCTAGTACCCAGCAAAACAGAGATGGCGCAAAAATCCCCCTGCTCCCTTCCTGCAAGGGCTAAAACGCTTGTATGGAAAGGAATCTGGGCGATCGCCACCTTGATGAGTATTTTTACTTCAAATTGTCTTCTTTATTAACTTCTGATAAGAAAGACGGCTATATAATTAACACGTCTTTTGCAAAAATTAACCTAAAAAATCTCTGCTCACGTCTAGGCTGCCCTCAACAATGCTGCGAAATCCAGAAACATCTTTGACCCTGCTAGCCCTGCTAGTTGCCCTCGGCGGTGCGCCCGGTTTACTGGGACTGCGGTGGGCGGTTCCAGCACTGGCACAATCGACGCCGCCAGAGTTCCCGCTGCCCGCCAGCGTTCCGGCAGATACCTCCGTTAATATAGACGGCTCCGCCAGCATGACGCTGATCAACGAAAGTCTAAAGGCCCGCTTCGAGCAGCGCTACCCTGGCACTCAGGTAACTCTTGCCGCAGGCGGCACAGACGCGGCGTTACAGGCCTTGCTGGCGGGGGAACTGGACCTAGTGGCGGTAGGACGCGACTTGACCCAGGCAGAGCGGGATCAGGGATTAGTAGAAGTGCCCCTCAGTCGAGAAAAAATTGCCATCATTGTGGGCGCAGATAACCCCTTTGCGGGTGACCTGACCTTTGAGCAATTTGCTCAGATTTTTCGGGGTGAGATTACAGACTGGTCGCAGGTGGGCGGTGCGCCAGGGCCGATTCGCCTGGTCGATCGCCCTGCCTTTAGCGACACCCGCCAGTCGCTGAGCAACTATGCTGTCTTTCAAAAAGCCCCTTTTCAAACAGGGAGCAACGCTGAACAGGTGGCAACGGACGACACGGCCGCAGTGGTGCAGGCGCTGGGAACCGATGGCATTAGCTATGCGATCGCCAATCAAGTTTTAAACCGAAGCGATGTCAAGATCGTGCCCATGCACCAGACCTTGCCCACCGATCCTCGCTATCCTTTTTCGCAACCGAGGGGCTATGTCTATCGCGGCACGCCCACTCCGCCCGTGCAGGCATTTTTAGGATTTGCGACTTCGGAACCTGGGCAAGAGGTCGTGGAAGAAGCGCTCGAACAAGAGGCCACCGCAGTGGCCCCAGCGGCTTCTCCAGTCGCCCCTGTGCCTGCCTCCCCCAGTCCTGCGCTGGATGCCACGCCCGCAGTTGTTGCCCCAACCCCATCGAGCAATCAGCCTGAAGGAGTGCTGCCTTGGCTGGCGCTGCTGCTGCTGGGGGCGCTACCTTTCTTGCTGGGCCTCTTTCGGCGGCGAGAAGCAGTGGCCCCAGTTGCGCCGCCGCTGCGCCCCGTGCCCACCGCTGCGCCGCCTCGCCAGATTCCCACGAGCCGGATTGTGCTAACCCCACGCGACTCTGAAGATGCCTATGCCTATTGGGAAGCGCCAGAGGCTCATAAAGCAGACCTAAGGCGCCAAGGCGGACGCAACTTGAAACTGAGGATTTATGACGTGACAGATATTGACCTGGATCGGCAGCCTGCCCACAGCGTCCAGGAATATGATGTTGCGGAAACTGATCAGGATCGGCATGTGCCCATCATGGCGGGCGATCGCGACTATCTCGCAGAGATCGGTTACACCACCAGCGACGGCCGCTGGCTCAAGCTAGCTCGGTCAAACTCGGTGCGCGTGCCCAATCTCCCAATCGCAGCGGAAACTCCTGCTCCCGTCGTGCCACCTGTCGCACCACCTGTCGCGCCACCTGTAGTTGCCCCGATTACACCGCCTCCAGCAGCATCGGTCGCACCACCAGTGCCCGCTCCAGATGAACCCGCTGTCGATGAACCCGTTGTGAGCGAACCCGTTGTGAACGAACCCGTTGTGAGCGAACCCGTTGTGAGCGAACCCGTTGTGAACGAACCCGTTGTGAGCGAACCCGTTGCGAGCAAGCCCGTCACAGCAGCCCCAGAACCAGAGACCCCTTCTGTGCCGCCAATCGCTGCGGCCCTGGGCACAGGGGCAACCCTAGCAATGGGTGCGGCTGCAATGGCAGCGCTAGCAAAGGAGGATGATCAATCTGCCGTTGAGGCGGCAAAATTTGACGTGGGGCAAACGGATCTGTCGGCAGAGCGACTGGCAGATGTAGACGCAAACCTGCCCGATTTGCCTGATGGCTACGGTGAGAGCCGAATTGTGCTAATGCCCCGCGATCCGCAGTGGGCCTATACCTACTGGGACGTGCCCGATCAACACAAGGCAATGTTGCGGGGTCAAGGCGGGCAGCGGCTAGCACTACGGCTCTACGATGTTACTGATATTGATGTCAATCACCAGCGTCCTCATAGCGTGCAGCAGTATGACTGCGACGAGCTAGCTCGCGACTGGTACTTGCCTATTCCGGTGAGCGATCGCGACTACCTGGTTGAAATTGGCTACCTTACACTGGATGGTCGATGGCTAGTCCTGGCGCGATCCAATGCCGTTCGCATTCCGCCGATCTACCCGTCCGACTGGTTTGAGGATCAGTTTATTACGCTGGATTGGAATGAAGACCGTCGCGGCAAGACCTTCCTGCGGTTGATTCCGCCGGGGCGACGAGTCGCCGACACGGGCAACCCCATCTACGACGAAATTTTTGACATGGCTGAATCTGCCGAGGCCATGCGTCTAGCCGGTTCGCTCTATGGTTCTATGCAGCAGGTTCCGGCATCGGTGCAGGGTTCCCACCAGATGGAATCGGGGGCAGCCCTCAGTTCTATGCAGGCCTCTGGGGCCGCGATCAGCAGCTACGTTTACTCCGAATCGGGAGCGGCGCTCAGTTCCATGCAGGCCTCTGGGGCAGCCGTTAGCTCGTTCGTCTTCTCGGCTGAAATGGGTCAATGGTCGGGTCGCACGGAGTCGGGCGTGGGCCTGTATACCGAATCGGGCGTGGGTCGCTATAGCGAGTCGGGCGTGGGCCTGTACACGATGTCGGGCGTGGGTCGCTATAGCGAGTCGGGTGTGGGCCTGTATACCGAATCGGGCGTGGGTCGCTATACCGAGTCAGGTGTGGGTATGTCGGGCGTGGGCCTGTACACAATGTCGGGCGTGGGTCGCTATACCGAGTCGGGTGTGGGCCTGTATACCGAATCGGGCGTGGGTCGCTATACCGAATCGGGCATGGGC
>JBDNCP010000098.1:0-18215 GCA_046719575.1 Cyanobacteriota bacterium | reverse complement strand
CCTTTTTTCGTGTCTTATGCCCAGGAAGCACGTCCTTACAGCCTGTGGAGCGCGACGCTGCTGTGGAGCAGTCTGGCACTTTGGAACGCGATGGGGAATGCGCCAGAGAATCAAAAACAGAACGCTATAGAGAACGCAACTCAGCATTCTACCCGTCGCTGGTTTCACTACGGACTGAGCATAGCAGTGGGATTGTATACGTCGCTGTTGACTGCATTGGTGCTGCTGGGGCACGGGCTGTTTGTGCTGTGGCTGGGCAATCGCGCTCAGCAGCGAGGCTTTGTCGGGGCGGCGGCATTGGCGGTCGGGCTATTTCTCCCGTGGATTCTCGTCGTGCTGAGCCAGTGGAACACGCTGCACGCCAACACCGAATGGATGCGCCAGCCGATGGGCGTTTTGCCGCTGATGGCAATCTGGCTCTACAACACCTCCATCCTGCTGTTCGACGTGCCTGCCACGCTGTCGCCCGATCTGCCTACCGCCGCAAAACTACTGACCTCCATGCTGCTGGTCGGGCTGCTGGCGATCGCCCTGCGCTGCCTCATCCACCACACGCCGCGCCCAGTCTGGGGATTTGTGGTGCTGTTCGCCCTGCCGATTCCCGTCTTGCTGCTGGGGCTAGATTTTCTCCGAAATAGCCAACTGTCCACTGCTGCCCGCTATTTGCTGCCGTTTCACCTGGGCATGATTTTGGTGCTGGCATTTTATCTGGGGCGATCGCTCCGCGCCAAATCCCGCTCCCGTCGGCGCTTTGGGCAAGGACTACTGCTCTGCCTCGTCGCCCTCTGCGTCCTGTCCTACGGCTTCCAGCTCCAGCAGCCGCCCAAATATCAAAAAAGCCGCAACCTGCACAATCGGGCGATCGCCGCATTGATCAATCAAACTGCTAATCAAACTGCTAATCAAACTGCTAATCAAACCGCTGCTCCACGCCTGATTGCCGAACCCTCCCAGGCGATGGATCTCGTCTCCCTCAGCCTCGATTTGCAGCCCCAAACGCAGATCCAGGTCATCGTCTTAACGGGTGAGAATTGGCGGGGCGATCGCCTATTATTAGAACCGTGCCAGCCCGTGTTTCTTTTAAGTCCATCAACAGCTTTAATCACGAGTATTCAAAACAAAACAAACCGACCTATTCAAGAAGCCTATCGACCCCAAAAACTAGTCCCCAATGAGCTGGCACTGTCTCTCTGGAAAGCCAACCAATCCTGCTCTTTCCCATGATCATGAAATCCTTAATCGATCAATTCCAGAAACAGCATAAAGCCTTTGCAGTACATCAAGGTGAAAAACTGGTTAGAAGGCTGGAAAATCTAATCGCGAAATATTCTGCTGTTGGCGACGCGACTTTTTTTGAATCCCATCAATTTCCCTGGATTGGCCTCTTGGAATCAAACTGGAGAATCATTCGGGCAGAACTAGATGATCTGCTGAAGGATGTATATTCCATTCCCAACTTTCAAGACATTTCCACGGATCAGATCAGCATCACTCAGGACAGTCTTTGGAAAACCTATTTTCTTTACGGCTATGGCTATAAAGCAGAGCAAAACTGCCTGCGCTGCCCCAAAACGACACGCCTCGTCGAGCAGATTCCCGGCATGAAAACGGCATTCTTTTCCATCCTGCTGCCTCATAAAACTATTCCAGAACATCGCGGTCCCTATAAGGGATTGCTGCGCTATCACCTGGGGCTAAAAGTGCCCGCAGCGGGTGGACAGTGCGGTATTCGCGTGGGCAACGAGGTGCGCCATTGGCAGGAAGGAAATAGTTTGATTTTCGACGATACCTTTCCTCATTCGGCGTGGAACCATACCGATGAAATCCGTGTGGTTTTGTTTCTGGACTTTGTGCGTCCTATGCATCCACCTGTTTCTTGGTTCAATCAATTTATGATCCAGCTGATTGCTTGGTCACCCTACGTGCAGAGCGGCCGCAAAAATCTTTTAGAGTGGGAAGATAAGCAGAAATAATCAACCCAGACGAATACCGAGCCTGAGCAGCTAAGTTGGTTTACGAGTTTAGACATAAAAATTAGATATGAAAATCGCAATTCTCGCGTCGGGTTTCCTGCCAGTCATAGACGGTGTTACAGTTACACTGCTCCACCGCTTAAAACGACTCAATGAATTGGGTCATCAGGTTTTAGTGTTTTGTCCGAGCTATGAATCGCTGGAGTCAATCTATCCAAATTGGTCAAGCTATAGGGGATTTTTCTTACCAGGTGTGGAAATCGTCAATCTACCAAGCACGTCATTTATGGGCGTAGAGTTTGAGCGCAATGTTAGCTCAAAGTCCTATAATATTGTGCTGCAAAGATTGACACAATTCCAGCCTGATATTATTCATGTAGATGAACCCGATCGCCTCTTTCTTGGTTTTGGAAAAATTCCGGCGATCGCCCATGCAAAGAAACATCAAATCCCCTGCACTAGCTTCTACCACACTAATTTTTTGGAATATCTCGATGACTTCTTCCCGCTGCCAGCCCCGCTACAAAGTTGGGTGTGGTGGTTTTGCAAGGAGCTAATTACCAAGCGGGTCTTTAATGCTTATGATGTAACGCTAACTAGCAGCAAAACCACCTATGAAAAGCTGCTAAAGCTGGGCATTAAAAATGCAGTTTATGAAGAATTACTAGGGGTTGATCTGGCTACGTTTCATCCAAATCTTCGGCAAGAGCAGTTTTTTGAAAAGAACTATGGTATTAATGTGGGCGATCGCACAAAGCTTCTTTTTCTAGGGCGATTAACACCAGATAAAGGCTGGAAATTCACACTAAAAGCAGTTCCAGAGCTAGTGAAAGCCGTAGGAGCCGAGCGCGTGTCGCTGCTGATTGCGGGCGATGGAGAACTACGAGATTCCATCCGTCAAGCGCTAACGGGCAGGGTCGATTTTCACCTGCTGGGGCGAGTGTCTCCAGAGCAAATTCCAGCGCTCATGGCTAATAGCGATATCCACGTCACAACGTCCAAAAAGGAAACCAAAGGGCTGACGCTGTTTGAGGCCTTTGCGGCCGGAGTTCCCGTTGTAGCTCCAGCAGCGGGTGGCGTTCTCGATAGCATCCAGCCCGGAATTAACGGACTGCTCTATGAGCCAGATAATACGGCAGATTTTGTCGAAAAGCTTCAGTTGATGATTGAAAACTCAGAATTGCGGCAGCGCATGGGGCAGCAGGCGCGAGATTGGGTGCAGCCCTATGGCTGGAATCCAGCGGTCGATCGTCTGGTGGATATTTGGGCCTCGCGCCTGTCTCAAATCTCAAACTCTTAAAGCGTACTTTCAGACCGCCTGAACAATTGGCCCTCAGCGCGGCCACATATAGCCGACGTATAGCAAAATGCTGTCGCGGCCGGGGTTTGGCTGATATAGCTCAGCGTTGGAAATGTGATGCCAACGCAGACCCACCATGAGGTGTTCCTGGTTTCGCATTCGGAATGTTGCGCCGCCGCCGACCTGGGGTGTGAAGTTAAACTGCGATCCACCATCTGCGGGGACATCTTCATTGGTGACCAGAAACCCCGCGCCGCCATCCACATACAGCGACCAGGTTTCTTCTCGCACAAAATGCCAGCGCAAAATCAGCCCCAGATTGAGGCCAACTGCATCGTCTCCTGGCTGGATGAATTTGAGCTTGTTTAACTCCAGGTTGATGCTATGTCCGTGGGCAAAGAAGTCCGTAATTCCTGCGCCTGCTAACCCAAAAGCCGCAAAGCCATCGTCATCTGGATCATAGGAAATAGAGGGGCCGGCCTGCACATACCAGTAATTTTGTCCGACGGCTCCGAAGCGTTCTGGTGTAGAAGATTCACTTGGTTCAGCTTGGGCGATCGCATGACTAACCACATTCGGATTCGGCTCCAGCGAGTCGTCAGAAGCAGCAGCTAACTCAGGCGGCAGCCGCATGTCTGAATTCAACAAATCAGCCGCCTGGTAGGAATCGAACGGAGTCACATTTCCCTCGGTCGCATCAGTCGAATCCACGTTCGACAAGACTTTTGTCAGTACTATAGATGACAAAACGGATGGAGAAGGTTTGACAATTGTAGGGATGGATGCAGCAGAAATCTCGTCTTGAGGGGATGCCTCCTCGGAAAGAACCGACGCTGGAGAAAGCAGAACAGCAGCCCCCGATGTTGCTAGGGTAAGGACAGCGTAGGAGATTCTAGAAGGAATAGAGAGGTGAGGAATAGAGAGGGCTTTTGTAAGAAAATTTGAAATAGAAAAGGTCATTTGCCTTGCCGGGGTTTTAGATGGGTTCATGCTCAGGGTTTTGAGGATTGCTGTAAGCTTTAAGTTCGGTTTTTGAATAAAAGCATGAACAGCAATTGTTACAGTAGGTCAATATTTGAAACCTATCCTAGTTCAGGAATTGAATCTGCCACTGAATCCAAAATTGAATCCAAAATTGAATCCGAAAGTGAGTCCAAAAGTGAATCTGCCGGGAATCCACTAGTGAATCTCCTTGGCGATCGCCAACACAGTCAGGTGAATTTGTTCCTCCGTATGTAAACAAGACAAAAAGAACCGCAAACGAGCGCGATCGTAGGGCACTGAAGGATAAACCATCGGCTGCACATGAATCCCATGCTGCATGAGACGGTGACAAAGCTGGATCGCCCGCTGAGGTTCTCCGACAATGATCGGGATAATCGGCGTGCCTTGGCTACTGCCCGTGTCCAGCGCATGGTCTTGCGTCAGGTTGAGGAATAGCTGCGATCGCGCCCTGAGCCGCTGAACCCGCTCTGGCTGCCGTTGCAGCAGTCGCAGGGCGGCGAGGGCGGCGGCCGTGTTTGCAGGAGTCATCCCCACGCTGTACACAAAACCCGGAGCCGTATATTTCAGGTACTCCACCAGCGCCTTGCTGCCCGCAATGTAGCCACCGCAACTGGCAAAGGATTTGCTCAGCGTCCCCATCCACAAATCCACATCGCTGGCCGCAACGCCAAAGTGTTCGCCAATGCCGCGACCGCTCGGCCCCAACACGCCAATCGAATGCGCTTCGTCTACCAGCAGGAACGTTTTGAAACGCTTTTTCAGGGCGACAATTTCTGGCAAGGGCGCAATGTCGCCATCGGCACTGTAGATGCCTTCGATTGCAATCAGCACCTTCTCATAGCGCAGGCGGTGCTGGGACAGTAGTCGTTCGAGCGATCGCCAGTCGTTGTGCGGAAATTCCATCAGCGTTGCCCCTGCCAGTTTGCAGCCTTCGCGGATGCTGTTGTGGCTGAGGGCATCGTAGAGAATCAGATCCTGGCGACCAAACAGATGTCCAATTGTCGTAACGTTTGTGGCATGTCCTCCGACAAACAGCAGGCAATCTTCTGTGCCCAAAAAGCGGGCGATTTCCTGTTCTAGTTCCTGGTGAAGAGGGCGTTCACCCGACAGGACGCGGCTGGCAGAAACGGACGTGCCATAGTGCTGTACCGCAGCGATCGCCGCTTGGGTCACCTCAGGATCACCTGACATTCCCAGATAGTTATAGCTGGCGTAGCTAATAAATGTTTGTTCGTGAATCTGAGTTGTGTCGCGAGAGATTCCAGTGTGGAGCATGAAAAAGGGATTTCCGAGTTCTTCTACTCGATTTAGCTCCTGTCGTAAGTTCTGATATTCAGGGGTGAGATGGAAGCAATAGTAATGTTCGGGAATTTCAGTGTTTTCTGATTCAGCGTAAGCGGGCCGACCTGAGCTTAGTCCATCTTGGACAGGGGTGTTAAGGCTACGATTTCTGGGGTGATTAGCATGAATATGAGCATTCGCCATTCCGTTCAGGCTGGCGTTCCCCTGACCTGTCCTGGAGGTAGACCAATTCTGCTGGTCAGGATTTTGCAAAGACAGGGGCGATCGCCCCTCGTTCCCCTCTCTGGCAGGGGTTTCCATTGTGACAGACTGCCTGGTTTGGGCGATCGCCTGCGGTGCTGCGGCCACACCCGTCGCCGTAGATGCTTCATCCTGAAACAGTGTGGTGGCTAGATGCTCTGCCAAAGCAGCAACGTTGGCATAGTCAAACAGCAGCGATTGCGAAATGGAGCAGCCCAGTCCTGCCTGGAGTCGGTTGGTAAACTCCACTGCCATGAGAGAATCCATGCCCAAGTCGGCAAAGTTGTCGTAAATGTCGATCAGTTCTGGCGTGCTAAAGCCCAGGACTTTTGCCAACTGCTCTTGGACATACTGCTGCAACCGCTCTAGGCGATTCCTGTGGGGAAAGTGCGCCGCACCGCTTGCGCGAACGCTTTGCGAATCGCCCCCCTGCTGCAAGCTTTGCGACAGCGGCCTCGCCGCTGTCGCGCCTGCCTCTCCTGCGGGTTCCTCAGGGGGCAGCACCCGCTCAAAAAAGGGCGGTAACACCTGCCCTGCCTGGGCCGCGCGAAATTTGGCCCAATCTATGGGCAACACGCCCGCCTGCACTTGGTTTTGCCACAATAGCTCGGACAACAGCGGCAGCCCTTGCTCTGGCGCAATCAGCGTCATGCCCTGCGATTTGAGGCGCTGTCGTTCTCGCTCCATCAATTGCGTAGACATGCCCACGGCCCAGGCTCCCCAGTTGACGCTGAGGCCAGGCAGTCCCAACTGGCGGCGATGGTGCATCAGGCTATCCAGCACAGCATTGGCAGCGGCGTAATTGGTCTGGCCCGCCGAACCCAACAGCGACGCAACCGACGAGAAGCAGATAAAGAAATCCAGGTCGCGCGATCGCGTCAGATTATGCAAATTCCAGGCTCCCTGCACCTTGGGCGCCAGCACCGCCTGAAAGCGCTCCCAGGTCTGATTTTGCAGCACGCCATCGTCCAGCACGCCGGCTGCGTGAATCACACCCCGCAGGGGAAGGGGGCATTGTTCAAGCAGCGGGGCGATCGCCCCCGGTTCTGCCACATCCACCTGCGCGGTGGTCACGGTAACTCCGTGCGATTCCAAATCGTTGATCCAGGCTTGGGCGATCGCCGATGGCGCCTTGCGCCCCACCAGCAGCAGGCTCTTTGCGCCCTGATCTGCCAGCCATTGCGCCGTCAGTTGGCCCAGCGCCCCCAGCCCGCCTGTAATCAGATAGGTTCCATCGGGGCGCACCATAGGCTGATGCGGCAGCACGGACGGTAGGGTCATCACAACCTTACCAATGTGCTTTGCCTGCGCCATGTAGCGAAAGGCAGTTGGCGCTTCGGCCATCTCAAATACTGTATGCTTCAGCGGTTGTAGGTCTCCCCGCTGGAACTGGTCGGTCAGATCGTTCAACAATTCCGAAATGTAGTCCGGCTGCTGCTTCGACACCTCCAGCAGGTCAAATGCGAAATAGTCCACATCGGGCCGCAGGGCGCGAACCTGCTCCGCCGTCCAGATGCCAATTTTGCCAATTTCGACGAATCGACCTCCGGGGGACAGCAATTCTAGGCTGCGGGGAATGTAGTCTCCATTGAGGCTATTCAGCACCACATCCACGCCGTGCCCGTTCGTTGCTGCCGCGATTTGGTCGGCAAACTCCAGCGTGCGCGAGTCAAACACATACTCCACACCAAGGGATTTCAGAAAATCCTGCTTGGCGGCGCTGGCCGTGGCGTAGACCTCTGCACCAAGGCGCTGGGCGAGTTGCACGGCCGCCAGTCCCACGCCGCCCGCCGCCGCATGAATCAGAATGCGATCGCCCTTTTGCAGCTTTGCCAACTGGCAGAGGCCGTGAACCGTCGTCAGAAATGCCGTCGGAATCGTTGCCGCCTCCGCAAACGTTAGGGATTTGGGCTTTGGCGCAACCCAGCTTGCATTCACCGTGACGTGCTGCCCCAGGCTGCCAATTGCCTGCGCGGCCATCACCTCGTCGCCCACGCGAAACGCCGTCACCCCTTCGCCCACCGCAACCACCACGCCCGCACACTCGCCGCCAAAGGGAACCTCCGCCGCTGTGGCAAAGCCCATTTGCTCTAGATAGGGCTGGAGCATTCCCAGTGCGTTCAGCACATCGCGAAAATTCACGCCCGCCGCCCGCACCAAAATCTCCACCTCACCGGGGCCGGGCGATCGCCGCTGACTGGGCATTAGCGTCAGGTGATCCAGCACGCCGTATTGCGTCAAGCCCAGGCGGAATGAGGGCGCGTCGGGAATGGTGAGCGCGGGTTTTGTGGGTTCTGGGTTTAGCCGCGCCGCATATCGCGTCCCTTGGCGATAGGCAATCTGGTCTTCTGAAGGGGGCTGCTGCAATGCGGCCAGCAGGGTTGTCGCGGGGTCGGGATCTGCTGCCTCTAGGTCGATGCAGGTACAGCGCAAGTCGGGCTGTTCCTGACGCAGCGATCGCCCCAAGCCCCACAGCGCTGCCTGGAGGATGCGGGTGGGTGGGTCAGTTGGGGCGATCGCGCCAGCATTGCGGAGCAATATCGCCTGGGTTCCCGCTGTGATGATCCACAGGCGCGGTGCGGGCGATTTTTGGACCGCGTTCAACCCCTGCACCAGATGCAGCACGCCACTGCAAAGCTGGGTGCAGATTTGGGTCAGCGTTTGCGAAGACGGGCTGAATTGGTCAATATCCAATCCCCACAGGTACACCACGTCGGTCAAGGGGGCGATCGCACACTGTTCTGCAAGGCGTCGCTGCATTGCTGCCGCATCCAAAGGATTCACGCTCTCTGGCAAAGCCGAACCCGATCCCCAATCAGTTCCCCAATCAGCCAACAGCAGCGAGGCGCGATCGCCCTGCTGGTTTAGCCGTTCTGCAAGCGGTTTTCCTACATTTTGGCGATCGCTCAAAATCAACCACTGACGGGTTTGAGCCGACCCAAACTCCGACTGGCGATCGTTCCCATCGGGCTGCCAGTCGAGGGTATAAATCCATTCCGTTTTCCGTTCTGCCGAGCGTGTCTGGGCGCGTTCTGCTGTCTGCAAAGATTCTGCATCACCCACCATCCGCAAAAGTGACATTTCGCTGACAGGATGTAGGGACAGTCCCGTGATCTCAGCCACAAGTTCGCCAGTCGGGTTCAAAATCTGCAAATCGGCAACCAGGGGCAATGCGGCTTCGCCAGGTTTACGCCAGTGCCCGCCGTTGTCTGCGTTGGCAGTGCGAACCTGCTTCACCCAACTCCAGACGGTGGATTTTGCGGGAACTCCCAGCCGCAGGGATTCGATACCCGTGGGTAAGTAAGTTCCATCGGCAATGCCTGGCCCGCAGGCCGCCGCCACCGTTTGAAAACAGCCGTCCAGAAGCGCAGGATGCAGGTGATACGCTGCTGCCTCGCTGACAAGCGCATCCGACAGTTGCAGGCGGCTCAGCGCAGCGCGATTCGCGACATGTTCGCGCAAGCGGTGCGGCGCACTTTCCCCAAAGGAATCGCCCTGCCAGAGTTGCTGAATCACCTGAAACGCCGGGCCATAGTTCAGGTTTTGCTGGCGCAACTGGGCGTAGTAGTCCGCTGGGGCGATCGCCTGCTGACGAAATTGCGCTTGTATCTCTGCCAGCGCAGCCCCAGAACTGAGCGGCTGCCCTGCTGCCAAAAAGCCAGTGACGTGGTGCGTCCACGCTTCCGAATCTGTGTTTAGGCTCAAGAGTTGGAAGCGATAGCCCCCCGCCTCTGGCGACAGCACCAGTTGCAGCGTGGTGGTCGCTGCTGACAGCCGCAGCGCTTGCTCAATGCGAACCTGGCTAAGTTCGACCGGAGAAAGCCCAACGGCGTGGCCAGCGGCGATCGCCAGTTCCAGATAAGCAGCAGCGGGGAAGACGGGCTGCGTGGCAATTCGATGATCGGCAAGATAGGCAGGACAATTAGCGCTGACTTGCGCTTCAAACCGGATTTCGCTTGTGCCCCCCAGCCGCAGCCGTTCGCCCAGCAGGGGATGCAGCCCTGAAGAACGCGGACGACCGGGTGCAAGAGGACTGACTGGTTGGCGACGATCGGGCTGCCACCAATAGCGCTGCCGCTGGAACGGATAGGTCGGCAGGCTGGATATCCGCCGAGCCGACGGCGGGGCGATCGCCCTCCCGTCGATATCTACACCGTGAATGTAGAGCGCGGCTAGGCTGCTGAGCAGGGTTTGCCAGTCCGCCTGTCCGGGGCGCAAGCTTGGCAGCCAGAGCAGAGTGTTGGCCAACTCCGGATTGCTAGCCTGGACACACAGCCGCCCCATGCCCAGCAGAATTGGCTTTGCCCCAATTTCTAGGAATGCGCCACAGCCCTCTTGCTGCAAGGTGTCCATGCCCTGCCTAAAGCGCACGGGCTGACAAATGTGCTGCACCCAGTAGTCGGGCATGGCGATGTCCCCCACAATCCGATCACCCGTCACGTTGGAAATGAGCGGAATCTGTGGTGTGTGGTAAGTCACCGTGTTTGCGACCTGGGCAAACTCCGCCAGCATGGGCGACATCAGCGGCGAATGGAACGCATGGGAAACATTCAGCGGTGTGGTTTTGATGCCCTCGGCAGTCCACTGCTCCACCAGCTTTGATAGTGCCGTCTTCTCGCCCGAAATCACGGTAGACTGCGGCCCGTTCATGGCGGCGATCGCCACGGTTTCCACATTCTCCAGCCGCGCCGCCACTGTGTCTGCGTCTGCCATCACCGCCACCATGCCGCCGCCCTGCGGGAGGGACTGCATCAGCCGCCCCCGCGCCGCCACCAGCCGCAGCGCGTCTTCCAGGCTAAACACTCCGGCAACGCAGGCCGCCACATACTCGCCAATGCTGTGCCCCATGACGACCGAGGGCTGCACGCCCCACGACTGCCACAGTTTCGCCAGGGCATATTCCAGCACAAACAGCGCGGGTTGGGTGTAGGCCGTCTGATTGATTTGGTCGTTAGCCCTGGAAAGCTGACTTGGCGAGGGATACAAAATCGATAGGAGGGGATGCTTGAGTTGCGGCGTTAGCAGCTTTGCGGCTTCGTCTACGGTTTGGCGGAAGAGCGGCTGGCTTTGGTAGAGCGATCGCCCCATGTCCACTGTCTGCGACCCCTGCCCCGTAAACAAAAACGCCACCGTCGGAGCTGTTTGCGGAGTTGTGCCGCTGGTGAGATCGACAGACTCCTGCCCCTGGGCAAAGGACTGAAGCTGCTGCTGCATCTGGGCAGGGGACTCTGCCACCGCTGCCAGCCGATGCGAAAAGCGCGATCGCCCGGTATTTAGCGTAAAGCACAAATTTGCCAGATTCGTCTCTGGATGATGCGCCAGGTATTCGCTGTAGCGGTGCGCCAGTTGTCGCAACGCAGTCTCGCTTTTGGCAGAGAGCGTGAGCAGATGATGGGGGCGATCGCCTTCCGACTCGGTTTCCAATAGCGCATCGACCCGTTTCTTTTGAGTTTTCTTAGCTGGTTTCTGAGGAGCATTCCTGGATGCATTCTGTTCCACGGGTGCGGGCGCTTCCTGCATCACAATATGCGCGTTTGTGCCGCCAAAGCCGAAGGAATTCACGCCAGCGATCGCCGGGCTGGATTTCCACGGCGTTAACGCCGTCTGCACCCGCAGCGGCAGGTGGTCAAATCCGATTTGCGGATTGGGCGTTTGAAAATGTTGATTGGGCGGAATCTGTCCATGCTTTAGGCTAAGGGCAACTTTGATCACGCCTGCCACACCCGCCGCTGTTTCTGCATGGCCGATGTTGGATTTTACCGATCCCACCGCGCACACGCTGCCCGCCGGACGATCCTGCGTCAGCACCCGACCCAGCGCCGTGATTTCGATCGGGTCGCCTAGTTTTGTGCCTGTGCCGTGTGCTTCGATATATTGCACCTGCCCCGGCGAAATGCCCGCCCGCTGATAGGCGGTCCACAGCACCCGCTCCTGCGCGTCTACATTTGGCGCGGCTATGCCGTTGCTAAAACCATCCTGATTGGCCGCCGTACCGCGAATGACAGCATAAATCGGGTCGCCATCCGCCTGCGCTTGCGACAGCGGCTTCAGCAGCACCATCCCGGCTCCTTCACTCCGCACATAGCCATCAGCACTCGCATCAAAGCTGCGGCAGCGTCCGCTAGTGGACATAAACCCGCCCCGTGCAAAGCCCAGCGTCACCGTTGGCAGCAGCAGCACATTCACACCGCCCGCCAGCGCCATACTCGATTCGCCCGTCCACAGGCTTTGACACGCCAGGTGAATCGAAATCAGTGAGGAGGAACAGGCCGTGTCCACCGATAGGCTCGGCCCCTTCAGGTCAAAGATGTAGGAAATGCGGTTGGCGGCGATGCAGTTGCCTGTGCCTGTAGTGAGATACGGGTCGTCGATCGGGTCTTGCCACAACATGATGGAATAATCGTGGGTGCCGATGCCGACAAACACGCCCGTATCGGTCCCCCGCAGGCGCTCCGGCACGATGCCCGCATCCTCCATTGCCTCCCACGCTACCTCTAGCAAGAGGCGCTGCTGCGGGTCCATCGTGTTCACTTCGCGGGGCGCAATCCCAAAAAACAGCGGGTCAAACTGATCCACCTGTTCCAAAAAACCGCCCCACCGCAGACTTGCTCTTGCCGATTCCGTAGTAGCAATTGCCTGAAACTGGTCTTTGTTCCACCGAGAGGGGGGGACTTCCGTGACCGCATCGACACCAGTTTTAAGAAGTTGCCAAAAAGCATCGGGAGAATTGGCACCGGGGTAGCGGCAACCAATTCCGATAATTGCGATAGGTTCTAGGGGCATACGTGAGTCGGTCAGTGGGCAGGGAGAAGTTGAGAAAAAGAGAATTTTTGGGAAAGTTTTAGATTTTTGATGCTGGATTTTGGGTGTTGAGCTTGAGAATTTAGTGGCCGCTCCTCGATTCGACGCTGTATAGAAAATAGCTGAAAATCTCACGAAAACGGCAACTTAGAAGTCCAAAATCGGCAATCTAAAATCAGCAATCAGCCCTGATTTGGCTCAGGCAGAATCGTAGGATTGTTCCTGGAGCCACTGAAGAATTTCAGCAGTGGAAAAGGAGCGATTTTGCTGGATTGATAGGTTTTTAATATCTAGGCAAATCTTTTCATACTTTTCTCGGTCGAGGGGCTTTTGCAAACAGTGTTCAAATAAATAGCGAATGTTGCTCACGCCGCTGTGTTTGCCGAACCAGATTTCGGGCTGGCTATAGGGAAAAATGGCGTAGGAGAGGCGATCGCGCATCAGAGAATGCACATGAATCCCGGCTTCGTGGCGCTGCGAGGCCTGCGAATAGGGCGGGCAGGCCCGCGCCCCCATCTGGTCGAGGTGCTGGCTGACTTGGGCGATCGCCTCATAGTCAATCCCCGCCACCTCCCAGCCAAACCGCAGCCGCAGCCCGTTTAGCACCTGCTCGATGGCCACATTGCCTGCCCGCTCGCCAATGCCGCCAAACGTGCCAGAAACGCCCGCCGCGCCCGCTCGCACCGCCTGAATCGTGTTCTCTAGCGCCAGCCCCATGTCATTGTGAAAATGCACAATCAGCGGCGCACAGCGGGCCGATGCCAGCAGATCGTGAATCCAAATGTAGGATTTCTCTGGTGTTAAACAGCCGACCGTATCGCACAGCAAAAACTGCTCCACATAGGGCGAAAACTGGTTGATACATTCCACCAAAAAATCAAAATCAGCGCGGCTGGCATCCTCCGCTGCAAAGCTAATCCGCAGCCCAAGCTGAGCCGCATATTCTAAATGCTGGCGCACCCGGCGACACATATTCGCTCGCACCATCTGCACCTGGGCTGGCGTTGCCTTCACGCCATTCATCGGGGCTGCATCTCGTGTAGGAATACCCTCTGCCACCTGCATCTCTGGGTCGCGCAGCAGCAGCAGCCGATCCGACACCGCATGAAACAAGATGATATGCTGCACCCCCGTCGCTTGGGACTGCTGAATACAGGCTTTGTTCATCATGGTGGAGGCCGCCAGTTGCCCCCCCAGCCCGTCTGCCATTAGCGTCTTCACCAACTGTTCTTCAACCGGGTGGACTGCGGGCATCAGGGCGATCGTGTGAAGCCCCGTGCTGGCAATTTCGTGGGCCAGCCTGCGCTTCATTTCTTTGCTAAAACAGACTCCGACCTGCTGCTCTCCGTCACGGAGCGTCTCGTCGGCAATGATCAGGTGAATGGTCTCCATAGGATTGCAGTCGGACTCAGTCCCAAGAAACAACAGCTACGGCGACAAAGTCCGCATCAGAGGCTTATCGAAAAAGTGGGGCATTTCTGGGCGTTTCGTACTTGTGGTTCAGCGTCTACATCAGCGTTGGCATCGGTATTGGGAGGGGTGTTTGGATGGGTATTTGGAGCGGTAGAGGTGGCATTTATGTAGAGTATGTAGAGTTGGCATTTATTTAGTCATGAGTGTTTTTTAGCACAAGACCGGAATGACACAGCGCATGACGTACAAAGTCAATTCGGGTTCCAGGGGTATATTGCCCTTTTCAACGGGCGCGATCGCCCTTCCAGAGAGGCTGCTGGGCGGGTGCGACAGTCATCCTCCCTTCCTCGTGGTCTACTTAACCCAAACGTATTACCCGCAGGTACGCAAGTTATACCGCAGGACACCGCGAGCCACAACATTACATAAACATACACCTAGCGCCTTCCCCCACCAGACCCGTGCTGTATAATTGGCTCTGAATTGAGGAGGCTGAGCGGCAAGTCATCGCTGGCTCTAGCGCTGTCTACAGACAACAGCATGATGGATGCCCATTCCGCGTTTTTGTCCGTGTGTCATGGTGATGAGGTTCCGGATCTCCGCTCGTTGCCTAGTCTTTCCAGGGTTTTACATCGTGCAGCAGTTGGCGAAGGGGCAATTCTCTATATTTCGTCAGACGGAGTCGAACGCCACCAGACTTACCGGGCACTGGCTCAGCAGGCACAGCGGATCTTAGCTGGGCTACACGCGGCAGGCGCAATGTCGGGCGATCGCCTCGTGCTGCAAGTTTCAGATGCCGATGATTTTCTAGCCGCAATCTGGGCGGGCTGGCTGGGCGGGCTGGTTGTCGTGCCGCTGGCCGTGCCGCCGGCCTATGCCGAGTCGCAGAGCAAGGCACTCCAACTCCGCGCCATTTTGGGACAACTGGATCAGCCGTGGGTGCTGGTCAGCGGGGCGATCGAGGCAGCGCTGCGAGAGTTTTGTTTGGGCGGCAATTCTGAAACCCAGTACGATGCAAGTCGTCTGCTAAACCTGCAAACGCTGTTAGCCTCCCAGCCTGCCCCGTCTTTTGAGAATTCCCTTGAAGATTTTCTTGAAGATTTTCTCGAAAATTCTCCCGAAACTCTTCCCGAAACGGCTCCAGCGTCCGACCGACTGGCGCTGATCCTGTTTACCTCTGGCAGCACGGGCCAGCCCAAAGGCGTGACGCTGACCGAGCAAAACCTGGTGGTCAGCGCCTACGGCATGGCCACGGTAAACCGCATCACCGAGCGCAGCCTTAGCCTCAACTGGATGCCGCTGGAGCATGTCGCCAGCCTGGTGATGTTTCACCTGACGCAGGTGTTTGTCGGCTGTTCGCAAATCCAGGTGAGCAACGACTATATTCTGCAAGATCCGCTGCGCTGGCTGGATCTGTGCGATCGCCATCGGGTCACCGCCACTTGGGCCCCCAACTTCGCCTATGGACTGATCTGCGATCGCCCGCAGGAAGTGGCCCAGCGCCCGTGGGACTTGTCTTGCCTGGTGTGGATGGGCAACGGAGCCGAAGCCGTGGTCGCCAAAACGACGCGCCGCTTTCTCGCCCTACTTGCGCCCTGCGGCCTGCGGGATGGCGTGGTTAGCCCCGGCTACGGCATGTCAGAAACCACCTCCGGCATCGTCCATTCCCACGACTTTTTCCTCGCTACGACCAGCGATGCGGATGCGTTTGTCGAGGTCGGCCGGCCGATTCCGGGCGTGTCGCTGCGGATTGTAGACGAGCAGCAGCAGGTCGTGCCCCAGGGCGTGGTGGGCAGCCTGCAAGTGCGCGGCTTGACCGTCACCCCCGGCTATTACAACCGCCCCGACCTGAACGCAGAAGCCTTTACGCCTGACGGCTGGTTGATCACCGGCGACCTGGCCCGCCTGCAAAACGGGCGGCTCACCCTCACCGGCCGCCAAAAAGACCTGATCATCCTTAACGGCGCAAATTTATATAGCCACGAGATCGAAGCCGTGGTCGAAGAGTTGCCCGGTGTGGAAGTGTCTTACACCGCCGCCTGCGCCGTGCGCCGGGACAATGAGACGAGCGATCGCCTCGCGATTTTTCTGCATCCCACTGTGGAACCGACCGATGCCGCCAGTTTACGGGAACTGGTGAAAGCCGTGCGGCGACAGGTGGCGACGCGGGTGGGCGTGAGTCCCGATTACGTGATTTGGGCCGGGCGCGACGAAATTCCCAAAACTGCTCTCGGCAAAATCCAGCGCAGCGAACTCAGCCGCCGCTTTCAAGCGGGGGAATTTGACGGCCGACTCCAGTCCATCGCCGACGCATTTCAACAGGCCCCGCCCGCCGCGCCGCCGCGCAGCCAGCTAGAGCGATCGCTGTTGGAAATTTGGCAGTCGGTGCTGGGACTCACGGCGATCGCCCCCGATGAGCAGTTTTTTGAGCTGGGCGGCAGTTCGCTGCAACTGATGCAGGTGCTAAACCAGCTCCATCAGCAGGGCTACGCGGTGTCGGCGGTGGACTTGTTTCAGTATTCCACGATTGCTAGTCTGGCGCAGTTTCTGGCGCGGCCTCCGGCAGATAAGGTCGTGCAGCAGGGCCAGCGGCGATCGCAGCGTCGCCAGCAGAGTTCGGCACAGTCCAACGACATTGCGGTGATTGGGCTGGCGTGCCGCTTTCCGGGGGCCGCCTCGCCTGCGGAATTTTGGCAAAACCTGCAAAACGGCGTGGAGTCGATCACCTTTTTCAGCGATGCCGAAATCCTGGCGGCGGGCATAGACCCGGATCTGGTGCGCCATCCGAATTATGTGAAAGCCAGCCCGATTCTGGACGACGTGGAGCGGTTCGATGCCGACTTCTTTGGCTATACCCCCCGCGAGGCAGAACTGCTCGACCCGCAGCAGCGGCTAATGCTGGAGTGCGCCTGGGAATCGCTGGAAGACGCGGGCTACGACCCGTTTGCCTACGCGGCCGACGGCGGCGCAATCGCCCTGTATGCTGGCGCTTCTATGAATAGCTACCTGCTGAACCATGTCTATCCCAATCGCCATCGGCTAGATGCCAACGACTCGCTAGACGTGGTGACGCTGAGCGCGATGGGCGGCTTTCAAATGGCGATCGCCAACGATAAAGACTACCTGACCACCCGCGTTTCCTACAAGCTGAACCTGACGGGCCCCAGCGTCAACGTGCAAACCGCCTGCTCGACCTCGCTGGTGGCGGTGCATCTGGCCGGTCAATCGCTCTTGCGCGGCGAGTGCGACCTGGCGCTGGCGGGCGGCGTGTCAGTGGAAACGCCGCAGCGGGCGGGGCATCTTTATCAAGACGGCATGATCTTGTCGCCAGATGGCCACTGTCGCGCGTTTGATGCCCAGGCGCGGGGCACGATCTTTGGCAGCGGCGCGGGCGTGGTGGTGCTGAAGCGGCTGCAAGAGGCGATCGCCGATGGCGACCGGATTTACGCTGTGGTCAAAGGCTCCGCCATTGGCAACGACGGCAGCCAGAAGGCGGGCTATCTCGCGCCCCGCGCCGACGGGCAAACCGCCGTAATCAGCGAAGCCTTGGCGGTGGCGGGCGTGGAACCCGACAGCATCACCTATGTTGAAGCGCACGGCACAGGCACGGAACTGGGCGACCCAATTGAAGTGGCCGCGCTCACCCGGGCCTTCCGCAGCAGCACCCAGCGCCAGCAGTTTTGCGCCCTCGGCTCCGTCAAAACCAATGTCGGCCACCTGAACGTCGCCTCTGGCATCGTCGGCTTCATTAAAACCGTCCTCTGTTTGCATCATCGCAAACTGCCGCCTAGCCTGCATTTCGAGACACCCAACCCGCAGATCGACTTTGCCCACAGCCCGTTTTTTGTGAATACGACGCTGCGCGACTGGGAAACGGATGGGTCACCGCGCCGCGCCAGCGTCAACTCCCTTGGCATCGGCGGCACCAATGCCCACGTTGTTCTAGAAGAAGCGCCCGCTGTTTCCCGTCCGCCGTCTCCTGTCCCCGATCGCCCGCTACACCTGCTGACGCTCTCCGCCAAAACGCCCGCCGCCCTGCAAGCCCTGGCCCGCCGCTATGTCCAGTTCTTTGCCGCGCAGCCCGATGTGCCCTTCGCCAACGTCTGCTTTACGGCAAACTCAGGGCGATCGCCCTTTGCCCACCGACTGGCGATCGCCGCCGCCACCGCCGCCGATGCCCA
>JBDNCP010000097.1:0-18266 GCA_046719575.1 Cyanobacteriota bacterium | reverse complement strand
AGGTGCTGTATATCCTTTCACCCACTTGGACCAGTTTGGGCTACGGCATCGAAACCAATTCAATGAGCGCCTCGCTGCCCGATATTTATGAGGAAATGCTGCGTGAAGAACTGGCGATCGCCGGAGAGTGAGAGGGTCAGCAAATGCAACAGCTAGCCAGAAATGAACCAGCCAGAAATTGAACAGCCAACAGTGCAAAACCTACGGCAAAAACCGATCCAGCGCGGCTTTCAACGCTTCTAATTCTTCCTCGATGTTGCCATCCTGGGCGGCGCGGCCGACACACTCGGTCAGGTGTTCGTCCAGAATCACCCGCGCCACGCGATCGAGTGCCCCCCGCACAGCGGCAATTTGCACCAGCACATCGGGACAGGGGCGGCTTTCTTGCACCATCAGCTTGATGCCGCGAATATGGCCCTCAATCCGAGACAGCCGATTGAGGATTTGCCGGAGCGATTCCTCGCTGTGGATGTGGGCATGTCCAGGAGAGGCGGATTCGATATGCAGGTGCGCCGCATCAAAATCCGAGTGGGAATGCTCAGGGCTGTTTTGCGAAAGTTTAGGGACAGTCATAATGAGGGCAAGAAGACGGCAAGAAGACGGCAAGAAGACGGCAAAAAAAGTTACAGGGGGCCGTGCGATAGCAATGCCTTGGGGCAGCGGTACCTTGGTGCAGACGTGTCTAGAGGCAGACGTGTCTAAAGGCAGCCAGAGGCAGCCATCATGTCGGGAACTTGGGCAGCACATTGGCGACCCAAACTGACCTCATCTTAGCCCAGTCCTGAAAACCGTACCGCCGTTGGGCTGTCGCTAGCGGAGGGCGATCGCTAAGATAAACGGTGGAGCGCTGCATACACTAAGGCGTTCCGGCACGCTCAAAATTATTGTGCGAAACGAGAAATTGCCATGCAATGGGACAGGTTCATGAATGGGTTGAAACGACGAGCGCCGCAGCGGGTGGTTGTGCGATTGATGATGGCGTTTTTGTGTGGGCTGCTGTTGCTAAATTCGGTGGTCACTCCGGCAGCGTTGGCCGATGTGCCTGTGGGAGCAGTGCGCGGGAGCAGCTTTGTCGCGGCGGCGGTGAATCGGGTTGGGGCAGCCGTCGTGCGGATCGACACAGAGCGCACGATTTCTCGTAGCGTTGACCCGATGTTCGACGACCCTTTTTTCCGCCAGTTTTTTGGCGATGGTATGATGCCCCCAGGGGGCCGCTATGAGGAGCGGCTGCGGGGCCAGGGGTCAGGCTTTATCATCAGCGCCGATGGCACAATTTTGACCAATGCCCACGTGGTGGACGATGCTGACCGGGTGACGGTGCGCCTGAAGGATGGTCGCCAGTTTGATGGCGAAGTGCGCGGCGTAGACGAAGTGACCGATCTGGCTGTGGTGAAGATCAACACGAGCGATCGCCTCCCGGTGGCAACACTGGGCGATTCGGACGCGGTGCAGGTGGGTGATTGGGCGATCGCCGTTGGCAACCCGCTAGGACTGGATAATACGGTCACCCTGGGCATCGTCAGCACACTCAACCGCTCCAGTGCCGATGTCGGCATTCCCGACAAGCGCTTGGACTTTATTCAGACCGATGCTGCAATTAACCCTGGCAACTCTGGCGGCCCGCTGCTCAACGAGCGGGGCGAGGTCATCGGCATCAACACTGCCATCCGGGCGAATGCGATGGGCATCGGCTTTGCCATTCCAATTAACAAAGCCAAGAATATCGCTACTCGACTGGCCCGCGGCGAGTCTATACAGCATCCCTACCTGGGCGTGCAAATTGCTACGCTGACCCCGGAGCAAGCACGAGACAACAACGAAGACCCCAACTCAACCCTGATTTTGCCAGAGGTGAGTGGAGCGCTAGTGATGGGCATTGTTCCTAATTCTCCTGCTGCCAAGGGCGGTATCCGTCGCGGTGACGTGATTACTCAGGTCAATGGGCAGACCATTACCCGTGCTGACCAACTGCAAGCTCTGGTGGAAAATAGTGAACTGGGTAAGCCGCTCCAAATCACGGTGAAGCGCGGCGATCTAACTCGTACCCTGTCTGTACGCCCAGCAGAACTGCAACCCGCCGAAAAGAGCGCACTTCGCTAAAGCAAAACCAGCGTAATTTTTAACGTATCTAACGTAATCTTTAGAAAGCGGTATCCTTTACCGCTTTCTATCTGCTTTCTGGCTGTATGGTACACTACTTCTTCCTTTTGGCTTTGACCTGCTAAAGACAGAGATGAATAGCGAAGCATACAACGAAATATTGGATATTTGTGAGGAGCTGACCTATCGGGAGAAACTCCGACTGGCTCAGCATCTGATTCAACTTGCCCGAAAAGAAGAGGAAGAGGCGCACCCGGATCGCAAAGAGTCTCGGGCCCACGATCCAGAAACCATCCAGTACGTCGCAGAACGGTTGCTTAAGTCTAAGCCGACCAAAAAGACCACGTTGATGAACTCGATTGGGGCAATGTTTCAGTTCCAGGGTGGCATCTCTGAGGTGGATAAGGAACTGATTGTCTATGAACTTCAGAAGCGGCGATATATCTCGATTGATCGAGACGGTCGCGTTTCCTACAAGACTTCTTTTTTTGATTAATGCGTTTTGAGTCGTGGGCTTGGAGTCGCGGGCTTTAAGTTGCGGGCTTTGAGTTGCGGGTGAGATGGCTTGGATAGGCTGCGGACATAGGCTTGTCTGCAAAACAGGGTTCAGATTAGGTGCGAGCAGCGTTGGGCTGAAGCTGGGAAAAGGCGATCGCCCCCAAAAAAATGACCAACTGCGTGACCACGATGCTGGGGCCAGACGGTAGGTTAAACCAGGCTGATAGCCCAATTCCCAATAATGCGCTGACGGCCCCCAGTGCGGCCGACAGCAGCACGTACTGGGAGAAAGTGCGACTTAGCAACCGCGACGCGCAGGCCGGGATGACCACAAACGCGCTCACCAGCAGTGCCCCGATCGCTTTGATCGACATCCCAACGACGAGCGACAGCAGCACGATAAACGCCGTGCGGTGAGCCTCGACAGAAACACCACGGGCGATCGCCAGCGGTTCATTCAGCGTCATCAGCATTTGCGTCCGCAGCGACAGCCCGACGAATAGAACGCAGCCGCAGAGCAGAACGCCGCCTGTCCACAGATCGGAAGACTGAATTGCCAGGATGTCTCCAAACAAAAGATTATTTAATCCCCCTTTATAGGAGTCAATAAAGCTGAGAATAATGACGGCGATCGCCAGCGACGAAGAATAGATGATGTTCAGCAATGCGTCCGTCCACAGGTGCGTCCGTTGCAGCAGATAATTCACGCCCAGCGCAAATAGCACGGCTGACGGCAGCAACACGATCGACGGGCTAATGCCCATCAAAATACCCAGGCTAATGCCCAGCAACGTGGAATGGCCCAGCGCATCGCTAAAGAACGAAAGCTGCCTAAGGATGGTGAAGCTGCCCAACATACCGCCCATCAGCCCCGTCAACACGCCACCTATTAGCGCCCGCTGCATAAACGGGAACTGAAATAACTCAATCACGCGAATCAAATCAGCTTGAAAAGACATGGCACTAGTGCGTGTGTCGATAGTGGACAAATTCTGAACCGTAGGCTGCTGCGAGGTTATCTGGAGCCAGCGCCACTTCGGGAACCCCCTGACACAGCAGGCGACGATTCAGACACAGCACGCGATCGCAGTGTCGGCGCACCATTTCCAAATCGTGGGAGACTTGCAGAATTGCCCAATCCTGCTCTTGTTTGAGCTGGTTGAGCAGGCGATAAAATTCTGACTCGCCGCGCACGTCCAGCCCAGCCGGAGCCTCGTCGAGAATCAGCAGCCGCCGGGGGCGCACCAAGCAATAGGCCAGTAGCACGCGCTTGGTTTCGCCGTCTGAGAGTCCACTAATAGGCTGACGACGCAGATGGCTTGCGCCAACGCGCTCTAGCGCTTCCAGCACCGCCCGATGGCGATCGCCCCCACCGGCCCACGGCCACTGCAATCCCAGCCCGTCCCAGCCCAGCCCCACCAGTTCGCTCACCGTCATCGGGATGCGGCGGTCAAACAGCAGATTTTGTGGCAGGTAGGCAATCTGCCGCCGCACGCTCATGGGCAGTTTGCCCGATGGGCTAAGCGGATGCCCCAAACACTGCACATGCCCCGACTGGCGCGGCAAAATTCCCAAAATCGCCTGTACCAGTGTACTTTTGCCTGCGCCGTTGGGGCCGACGATCGCCGTGTCGGTGCCTGCCTCTAGCACAAAGGACACCTCCTGCACCGCTGCGTAAGATTCTCGATAGACCGTCAGCCGTTCCACGGCCAACACAACCTCTTGCAAAAGACACCTCCTGATGGAGCGCTGATGTAATCTTGGGATCGCCCACTCACGTAAGGGCAGGCCAACCCCGCCTAAGCCAACTTCCCTGAGTTGAATGGGCTTTGAGAATGGTTATCATTCTGAACTATCTTACTAGGCGATTGGGGCTTGCTGCCACGGGCGATCGGGTGAAATGCAATTTGCCTGGGGTTGCTGAACGCTGCTTTTGCGGCTTTCCTGAAGTCGCTCATAGCAGACTCAGCAGGGCATTCTCATGCCAAAATCGCCCCTACCAGGGCACAATCGAAAAAAAGTTGAGAAATTGGCGCAGGTTCATTAGACTTGACACCAGACCAAGCGGTTAATATCTTCGTAAGCCGCTACACGCAGCGCTTGGGTCTGTTTCAGAGAAGTTTGGGTTGTGCTTTGGGCTGCGCGGCGGGTTAGGCCAGTCAGGTTTTAGAGATTATGCAACAGGCAACACAGTGGAATGGAAAGCGGAATAGAAGGCTCGATGGAAAGCTAAATACAAAGCTAAAGCTAAATATGAAGCCAACCAAACGGTCGAGCAGCCCCCGACTCACCCGACTCAGGCGATGGGGGGCAGGCTTGGGTCTAGCAGCGATGGCTGCGAATCCTGGGATGCTCAGTCTGGGGGCGATCGCCACCCTTGTTTCTGCAACCACTGCCGCGCCCGTCCGGGCCTCCACCCTGACCCAGTGGCAGTTTGACCCCGCTAGCGCCCAGCTAGAGGTCATAGTGCCCGCAGGCGTAACGCCGCGCACGTTTTTGCTGGCGCAGCCGACGCGGATTGTCATGGATTTGCCCAACACCGAGGTGGGGGCGGTGTCGGCTGGGCAGTTCTATGGTGGCGCGGTGCGACAGGTGCGCGTGAGCCAGTTTCAGCCGGGGCTGACGCGCATCGTGATGGAACTGTCGCCCGATGCTACCCTCGCGCCAGAGCAGGTGCAACTTCAGCAGGTGGGCCCTGCGTCCAGCGGGCAAAATCGCTGGGTGCTGCGTCCCGTGCTGGTGGGGGCGATCGCTCCTGCAACCCCGCCCGTCGCGCCATCGATGCTACCTGCCGCGCCGTTTGAGCCTTCTGCCGCGTCGCCTGTTTCCCCATCCGTTGCCCCAGACGCTGTTCCGTCTGCGGCTCCGCCAGCCCCTATTCAGCCGCCTGTTTCCCAGCTACCCGTTTCTCCATCGCAAGTTTCGCAGTCACAGGCTTTCCCGCCCGCATCCGCCATTCCCCAGACCGCGCCGCCGCCCGTCATTTCTGCAACGCCATCCCAGTCTGAGCCGATTCTGCCGGAGCTATTGGGCAGCAATACAACTATAAGAATTCGCCGCAACGAGCTACCCGTTGAAACGCCGCTGCCCAGTGCCCCGCCGCCTGTGTCCGTTGAGATTCCTCCCGCCGCCTCTGCGGCCGTGCCACCCGTCGGTTCACCCGCTGCGGCGCTGCAAACCACGCCAGCAACTCTGCAAACCACACCGCCAGGGGCGGCTGCGCCCAGCGCTGTGTCCATTTCTGCGCCCTCTAACAGCAGTGCCTCTGGCGCATGGCAGATTCCCGCAACGCTGCCGCCGTCTACCGCAGATGGGCGACCTGTCACGGTCACGGTTCCGCCTCTGGATGCGACTTCTGGGGCAGTTGTTCCTGTGCTACCCGATCCGTTGCCGCCGATTGCGCCTGCTCCTGTCTCGTCTGCGCCTGCACCCGCGGCCCCGGTCGTCGTGAATCGTGCGCCCGCCTCCCCCAGTCCGGCGTTGCCAGTGCTGGAATCTGCCCCTAGCGTAGTGCCTGGAGGCGCTTCGAGTCGTCCATCGAGCGCCGGTCGCCTACCTGCGGCTTCGATGGCGGCGACCCCGTTTAACCCGAACGTGCTGCTGCCATCGGGAACGTCGATGATTGCGCGGTATCCCGGTCGGGTGCCGCTGACGCTGAGTGGCGATCGCCCTTGGCAGGAGGTTCTAATTTTGACAGAACCCGTGCGCGACTACAGCGGGCGCGTTGTGTTTCCAGCCAATAGCCAGCTTTTGGGACGGTTTGAGACGAACCGCGAGGGCAGCCGTTTTGTGGCGCAGGCGATTAGTGTGGACGGGCGCAATCAGCGCATCGAAGCGCGGTCGGATCGGCTATCGGGCGATCGCCGCGTCTCCGAAGACGACATCCTGCGAAATTCGGCGATTGGTGCGGGCGGGGCGCTGCTGCTGGGCCTGCTGACGGGCGGCATTGGGCTGGTGGGGCTGGCGCTGGGTGCCGGCGCAGGTGCAGCCACGACCTTCATTACCGCTCCCCAGCCTGCTACCATTCTGCCGAATCAGATTATCGAAGTGCGGCTGACGCGGGATGTGCCGCGCGGATTCTTTTAGAGCTTGCCTGTGTGGGTCGGAGAGATTGAGTCAAGGTGGAACATGAACTGGATCACACAAGGGCTGGGGCTGTCGCTAGTAGGCGTGGTGGGCATGGCGGCGATCGCCCGCGCCGAGCAGCCACTGGGTGTGGTCTATCCTGACGACGGCCACGAAACCACCGCCAGCCGCATTTTTCTGATCGGCACGGCGGCTCCTGGCGGCGAGGTGACGGTGAATGGCCAGCCCATCGAGCGCAGTCCGGCGGGCCACTTTGCCCCCAGCTTTCCGCTAGAGATGGGCGAAAATGTGTTCACGCTGCGGCGCGGTGCGGAAACACTGGTGATTCGCGTGGTGCGCGTGGCGGCAGGGGCGGCGGCTCCAGTCGGCGCTAACTTTGCCGAAGGCTCGCTCTGGCCGGCGGTGGATGTGGCGCGACAGCCGGGAGAGAGGGTCTGCTTTGGGGCGATCGCCCCCCGCAACGCCACCGTTTCTGTCAGCCTCGCGGGACAGACGATTCCCCTCTCGCCCCAGCCCAGCGCCGTCGATCTGCCGCCCAACTCTGCCGTGCTAACAGATCTGAACCAGCCCGCGACGGCGGACGCAGCCCAGCGCTATCAGGGCTGTCTGCCGCTGAGCCAGCCGACTATTACTTACGGCAACACCATTCCGAGCGGAGCCGTGCTGCCCGACCCCGCCCGGCCCGTAGCGCTGGGGCAACCGGAATATCGACTGCAACTCCAGGGCGAAACGGTGCGCCAAACGGCTCCCGGCAGCGTGTCGCTGTTGCCCGTGCTAAATCCGCCCGTGGTGCAGGTCACGGCCGCGGCGGGAACTGCCCGCACGGGCCCCAGCACCGACTATTCGCGGCTGACCCCCTTGCCGCAGGGGACGCGGGATGTGGTGACGGGGCGCGAGGGCGGCTGGCTGCGACTGGGCTATGGCGCGTGGATTCGCGAGTCCGAGACGCAGCCCGTGCCCAACGCCACGCCGCCCCAAACGCTGATTCGCGGTGTCCGCTCGCGCCCCGCGGGAGAATGGACGGAAATCGTGTTTCCGCTGCAAGCGCCTGTGCCCGTGTCGCTGCATCAGGGCGATCGCACCTTTTCCCTCACGCTGCACCACACCGTTGCCCAAACGGACACGATCTTCGTGCCGCGCAACCGCCTGATCGATCGGTTCGACTGGCAGCAAATTTCGCCAACCCAAGCGCAATACACGGTGCAGCTCAACTCGCGCTATCAGTGGGGCTACAAGCTGCGTTATGAGGGCACCAGCCTGGTTCTGTCACTGCGCCATCCGCCGCTGCTGACCAGTTCTCGGCGGCAACCGCTAGCGGGCGTGCGAATTTTCCTCGACCCCGGCCACGGCGGCCCCGACGACCTCGGCGCACGCGGCCCCACAGGCTATCCCGAAAAAGATGTGGCGCTGATCGTGACGAACCTGCTGCGCGATCGCCTGCAAGCTCGTGGCGCAACCGTGAGCATGAGCCGCACCGAAGACATCGACCTCGGCCCCAACGAGCGCGCTGCCATGATCGTTGAGCAAGAGCCGCACCTGGCGCTCAGCATTCATTACAATGCACTGCCCGACGATGGCGACGCGATCAACACCGCAGGCATCGGAACCTTCTGGTATCAAAACCAGGCGCAAGACCTAGCGGAATTTTTGCACGATTATCTGGTAGAAAAGCGCGATCGCCCTTCCTATGGGGTCTTTTGGAATAATCTTGCCCTGACGCGCCCCGCCGTCGCGCCGTCTGTGCTGCTGGAACTGGGCTTTATGATCAATCCCTTTGAATTTGAGTGGATTGTCGATCCTCAAGAACAGGAGCGGCTAGCCGATGCCCTGGCCGACGGCATCGAAGCTTGGCTCCGACAGGCAACCCGCGAGTAGCGCAGCAGGGACAGATCGATGCTTTATAAATAGGTAGACATTAATAAACATAGAACCCTAAACATAGAACCCTAAACATAGAACCCAAACATAGAACCCAAACATAGAACCCAAAGACCCTGCGCCGCCCGCGCGGGGTTTAGGATCTGTTTTTCAATTTGGTCTATCTACTAAAATTTGCGATTTTGGATTGCCCTATCAAGCATCTGCGGGGCTTCCAGCCCTTCCATAAGCCATCTTCGGGGCATTGATTTCAGTGCCTCAGTTCTGACGGTTTATTCGAGCCGGTTTTCTGGATTTTTTCAATAGACCTGGCACGGTGCCCTGTGCCAAGATGGGTTGGGTCATGATGCTCATGGCTCGGCTTCGCTAGCACTTCCCTATGACCATTTCAAACGAGTTTCATCGGCGCTGGTGTGCTTTGCTCGATCGAGTGGATGACTGCAAATCTGAAGAAGCGCTGGAAACCGAAGTCATTCTGCCGATGTTGGAACTGCTCGGCTATCAGCCGCAAGATATTCTTCAGCAGGCACCCTTTGGCAAAAAGCGGGTTGATTTTTTGCTCAGGGCCCAGCAGTCCGCTCCTTATTGCCACTATCTGATTATTGAAGCGAAGTCGCCCAGGCAGTCGATCGCCCACAATAGCTGGCAACTGCGGGATTATCTGCTTGCTTCAGGTAGTATTTTGGGATTGTTGACCAATGGCAAACAGTTTCGCCTACTCTACAACGATGGCGAGACTGTTCATGCCCTCTGGAACTATAGCCGCGACTACCTGTATCACAGCTATCGGGTGCTGGGGTCGCTGCTGTGGAAACGCAACTGCGATCGCGTCATGGCGGCCTTTGGCAGTAGCCATCGCAGAATTCACGAGCAGCTTGTGCGGGCGATCGCCCAACTCTCGCACGACCCCCAAGTTCTATCTGTACTGCCGATACAGCCCGATTTGTCCCTCCACCCCCCATCCCGAAACGCTATGATCCTCACCGTTTTCAACAACAAAGGCGGCGTTGGCAAAACCACCCTGACGATTAACTTGGCTGCGGCTCTGTCCCAAAAAGGTAAGCGAGTGCTGCTGATTGACATCGACGCGCAGGCAAACTTGACAACTGGCGTGGGAATCGACCCGCTAGAAGATGTGGAAAAAGTAGGGCGAAAAGACATTACCCATTTGCTGACAGAACCCCGACTGGTGCTGGACGACGTGATTGTGAAAAAGCGCTGGGGCAATGTGGTCTTGGACGTAGTGCCTTCCCATATTCGCCTTAGCAATATGGAGAATCAGCTCATTCAAATTGTGGACAGCGATCGCATTCTGTCCAAAAAGCTTAAGGGCCACGATTATGACTTTGTGTTTATTGACCCGCCGCCCTCCTTCGGCAAGGTAAACCGGATTTCCTTGATGGCTTCTGGGGGCGTGCTGGTACCCACACAGCTTTCCCCCTATCCGATTCGAGCGCTGGAATTTGTGCTGGGACAGGTCGAAGAAGTTGGGCAATTCCGAGAAACGCCACTGCCCATTGTGGGCGTTGCGGTGAGTATGCACGATCGCACCTCACGGGCCTTCAATCTGTCGATGGTTGAAGAGTTATACGAACGGTTAAATAAGCTGCCCGGTGGCAATCAGGTGCAATTGTTTTCTGAAGCAACCTGGGTGCCCCGTCTCAATATTGTGTCCAAGTCTCAGAGCGAAGGCTGTCCACTGTTTGCGATCGATTCTCTGGATGGACTCAGCGCTCAAGATCGCACCGCCGCCGAAAATGCGCTTGCATCCTTTGAGGCGCTGGCGCAAGAACTCTTGCAAAAGGTCGAAGCAGCGGCATAGCCTTGAGCCTGAGCTTCGCAGACTAAATGACATCGACGCTTCGCTGCACCCCATAGCGCAGTTCGGCAAAGGCAGTGCCATAGGTCGTTGCAGACAATAGCTTGAGCGGCGGCGTGGTAATCCGGCGCGGCAGCAGGGGCGCACCGCCGCCCAGCGTCACCGAGGCAAGGGTGACGATGATTTCATCCAGCAATCCGTGGTCGTAAAACTGCCCTGCTAGGTCGCCGCCGCCCACCACCCAGATGTTTTTGTCCTGGGCGATCGCCCGCATTTCCTCATGCACGGGGCGCACGTCGCCTTTCACAAAGCGAATATTTGCGCCGGGGATGGCGGGCAGCGGGCGCGTGGTAAACACCCAGGCGGGCTGCGTGTAGCTCCAGACGGGCTGCGCCGGGTCGGCGTTGGGATTGTCGGGGCTGTTGTGGTTGAGAATCCATTCGTAGGTGGTAGAACCCATGGCGATCGCCCCCACGTCTTGGATAAAGCTGGCGTAGCTGCCGTTTTCGGGTTCGCCAAATTGAAATAGCCAGTCCAAAGAATGGTTTGCGTCGGCAATGTAGCCGTCCAGGCTGGTCGCTGTGTAATACTGCGTTTTCACTGAAAATTTCTCCGGGTCGAAAGGGGTGCGCGGTGCGTCGTGTTCAGGATGACCAAATCTTCGGGAAGCCTCTGCGTAGAATGTGGAACAATCGCATTGGGTGTTGGCTGGCTGGTGAAACCGGGCTAGCGCTGATGTAATGTCTGCTGGCGATCGCCCCCGCTCAAAATCTTATGCTTAAAAATCTCTACATTGCTGCGATTGAACCCGGCAACGGCAAGTCGCTGGTGTTGTTGGGGCTGATGGAGCTACTGTCGAAGCGGGTGGGGCGGCTGGGCTTCTTTCGGCCGGTGATTCACGCGGGCGATGTGCCAGACAACGATATCGCCTTGGTCCGCAGCCGCTACGCGATCGCCGCGCCCTACGAGTCGCAATTTGCCCTCACCCACGACGAGGCGCAGGCGTTGTTAGCCGCTGGCCAGACCGATGCGCTGCTAAAGCGAGTGGTGGAGGCCTACAAGACGCTGGAGGCACAGTGCGATTTTGTCGTGTGCGAAGGCGTGGACGCGACGGAGATCGGCTCCGCCTTTGTGGATGATTTTGACGCGCAGGTAGCCAATTTGCTGGCGGCCCCGATCGCCCTCGTATCCAGCGGCGAGGGCAAATCGCTGGAAGAACTGATCAGCGCCGTGCGGACGGAGCGGGAGGCGTTTCTCAACTACGGCTGTGCGATCGCCGCCACGTTCATCAACCGGATCGCGCCAGAAATGCGCGAGGCGCTGGGCGATCGCCTCCAGGAAAGCTGGCAAACCGACGATCCGGTGTTTTTGCTGCCAGAGGAGCCGCGCATCACCAAGCCCACCGTTGCCGAAGTCATGCACACGCTGGGCGGGGTGCTGGTGATGGGCGACGACAGCCAGCTCAACCGCGACGTGCTGAGCTATAAGGTGGCGGCGATGCAGTTGCCCAATTTTTTGACGCATATTCAAGAAGGGGCGCTGGTGATTGCACCGGGCGATCGCGCGGATATCGTGCTGGGCTGCCTGACGACAATGTTTGCCGAAGACTATCCCAAGATTTCCGGCATCGCGCTGACGGGCGGGCTGGCGCTGGCTCCGTCGGTGCGGGCGCTGCTGGACAGTTTTCGGCGATCGCCCCTGCCCATCTTTGCCGTCGCCACCGATACCTACGAAACCGCCACCCGCGCCAGCCAGGTGCGCGCCCAGCTTAACCCGTTTAATGAGCGCAAAATCGCCGCTACCTTAGGTTTGTTTGAATCATCGGTGGATTTGTCCAAACTGGAAGCCCGCATCGAGGTGGCCCGCTCTACCCGCATGACCCCGCTAATGTTTGAATACGAACTGATCCAACAGGCGAAAACGGCTCGCCAGCGGATCGTGCTGCCCGAAGGAACCGACGAGCGCATCCTGCGAGCCAGCGAAATCTTGCTGCAACGCAACGTGGTGGACGTGACGCTGCTGGGCAACCGGGGACAGATTCAGGAGGCGATCGCCGCCTTCGGACTCCATCTCGATAGCGCAACGCTGATCGACCCGCTGGAATCAGACTGGCAGGAAGACTTTGCCCAGACCTACTATGACTTGCGGAAGCACAAGGGCATCACGCTAGAGTTTGCCCATGACCTGATGCGCGATGTCAGCTACTTTGGCACGATGATGGTCTACAAAGGGCTAGCGGATGGCATGGTGTCGGGGGCGCTGCACACCACCGCCCACACGATTCGTCCGGCGCTGGAATTTATCCGCACACAGCCCGGTTGCTCCATCGTATCCAGCGTGTTCCTCATGTGCCTAGAAGACCGGGTGCTAGTCTACGGCGACTGCGCGGTGAATCCCAACCCCAACCCGCAGCAGTTGGCCGACATCGCCATTAGCTCGGCGGAAACTGCCGCCCTGTTTGGCATCGAGCCGCTGGTGGCGATGCTATCTTACTCTACAGGTGATTCGGGCAAAGGTGAGGATGTAGATAAGGTACGCGAGGCAGTTCACATCGCCCAGCGCCAGCGTCCTGATTTGCAAATCGAAGGACCGATTCAATACGACGCGGCGGTGGATGCCAGCGTCGCCAAAACCAAGCTGCCCGATAGCAAGGTCGCAGGCCACGCAACGGTGTTTATCTTCCCCGACCTGAACACAGGCAACAACACCTACAAAGCCGTGCAGCGCTCCGCTAACGCCGTTGCCATCGGCCCTATCCTTCAGGGCTTGCGAAAACCCGTCAACGACCTCAGCCGGGGCTGCACCGTGCCTGATATTGTGAACACGGTTGCCATCACTGCGATTCAGGCGCAGCGGGTGCAGTCTGCCACTAGTAGTGGGGAACTGGTGGGTGACAGGGTGGGTGCTGGCGTGTGAAACAAACGCGGCGGACGGGGCGAGGGTGGTCGGGGTCAGGATGGACGCGCACCCCTGACGACAAAAAATAGAACCGGCAGCGACAGAGTTTGAAGCAGCACCGAAAAAATTACCAGGGCAGGGAGCGAGAAATCATAGAGCATCCCCATCACGGTGCTGCCTGCAAACCACGCCAGTCCGTAGCCCGTATTGAAAATGCCAAAGGCCGAACCGCGTCGCTGGGGTGGCACGATTCCGGCGATCGCCGCCTTCATAATCGACTCCTGCGCCCCCATGCCGATGCCCCACAGCACCATGCCCCCAATCGCAGTCTGAAAACTGCCCAAAAAGACCAGCGGCGCAAATAGCAGTGACAGGGCGATCGCCAGCATCAAGCTGCCTAGCCCCACTCGGTCAAACCAGCGCCCAAACAGCAGCGCAGCGATCGCATCCACACCCATCGCCAGGGCATACAGCAGCGGAATCTGGTGGGTGGATTCCACGCCTGTCCGCTGGAGATGAAAGGCAATCAGCGGAAAGTCAGCATAGCCTGCTGCGACAAGGGCGATCGCCCCCAGATAAATCCAAAAGCGGCGCGGCAGCCCTTCGGCGTGCAAGTCTGCCGGAGTCGGCGGCTCAAAGTCCCTCGGATTGGGATAAATCCGCTGCGTCGCCAGCAACACCAACAACCCCAGCACCGCCGGAATCACCAGCACCGCAAAGCCGCCGCGATAGCCATACTGCCAGGTCAGCATCGCCGCCACCATCAGTGGCCCGCCCACCGCCCCAATCTGATCCATCGCCTCGTGTAGCCCAAAGCCAAACCCACGTCCGATCTGCATAGCCCCGTGCGACAGCAGCACATCTCGCGGCGGCGTGCGGACGGCTTTGCCTGTGCGTTCGGCAATCATCAGTCCGGCGGCAGCCGGCCAGGTGGCGGTCAACGACAGCAGCGGCACGACGGCCGTATTGATGCAATAGCCCAGCGTAGTAATGCGCCAATATTGCCGAGTGCGATCGCTCAAATAGCCAATCACCAGCCGCAGCCCGTAGCCAATCAGCTCGCCTAGCCCCGCCACCCAGCCCACCACTGCGCCGCTCGCACCCAGACTGCCCAGATAAGCACCCGTAATGCTCCGCGCCCCTTCATAGGTGGCATCGGCGCACAGACTCACCACCCCCAAACAAACCACAAACCACAGCGCAGAATTTTTCATGCCTAGACCTGATGCGGACGGAATGAGGTCTCACAGGCACAGCCCACAAGATGTCATTCATACCCTACAGTATCTACAGGTCAGTCGATAGACCAAATTAAAAAACAGATGCTACACCCTGCGCTGCCCGTGCAGAGTCTTTGGGTTCTAATGTTTATTCATATCTACCTACTGAGTTGCGTCTGGAGATATCTGGAGATGTCTCTAGATATCTATATCTCTAGATATCTGGATATCTGTGTCCTAGATATCTGTGCCAGACCTAGCAGTCCAAACCAGCAGTCCAAAAGTAATGTGCCTCCCATAGCCCATTTAGGAAGGTATCGTAAGGCCGCCTCAAAACCAAGAGATTCCAACTTCACCCCCAGCAGGGTCGATCCCGTGTCAAAATAGACCATCGTACCCGGTCTTGTTGCATCCCTACTCGACACACCGCCCTGCCCTGAATGGAGTTTCACCTGTGGGTCGCTCTCCCAACTTAGCCATTACTATCTTTCTCTACGTCGCTGGCATTTTGCTGGTTATGATGGCAGTCCTGCTACTGCTACAATCTTTTGGGCTGCTGACAGAAATTCCCAGAGAAGCGGTCTATGCACTGGTGCTGCTGGCAATCGGGTCAGGTATCCTAGCAGGCGTTCGCGGGCGCGGCTAATCTGGAGCGAATCTGTAGCTAGCCTGTAGCTAGCATAAGGCAGACATTAGGGCAAACTGCGATGAAGCCAACGACTGCGGCGTTTCTGATTTTATTGGGCATTACAGCTACCGTCTGGGTGATGCGCGGGCTGGGCGTTCTCACGTTTATCCCCGGTGGGCTGCTGTGGATCTTGCTGCTGGGCACTGTCGGCGCGGGCGTGGTGGATATTGTGCAAAAAACTCGCCGCTGGTAGGGCGATCGCCTGGAAGCAGTCCCCCTCCGGCTGTAGTGCTAGATCAGGAGGCTGGTCATTGTGGCTGGCTGTCCGAATTCTATAGACCCGTCCAGGCTATGAACACTCGACTTCTGGCTTTATTCGCAGGGGCGCTGCTGGGCGCAGGGATCGCCCTCGCGCCACAGTTCTCTGCCTCCACAGACTTGCCTTCGGAACCAGACTCCCCGCTCTGCCCCGATGTGGCAGAAGTGCCCGCCTCAGAAAACCTGCGGACGCTCGAACTACCTCAGTTTGGCGTGGCGATCGCCATTCCTGCAAACTTCAAAACCCGCACCCTGCCCGACGGCACGGTGGAAATCCTTGACCCTGGCACGTTTGAAGTGCTGAGCTGCGTGGAGCAGGGCGGACGGGCGATCGCCCCTCGCGGCACCTACTCCTTTCGCGTTAGCAGTCTGCCCAACCCAGCAGGACTCTCCTTACCAGACTTGCTTGAGCAACAGGGCGAAATAGACCCCAGCGCCCAGTCGGGCAATGTCAACAACCTCCCCGTTTTGATCACCCGCTCTGAACCGGGCTATACCGTCCGGGCCTGGTTGCCTCACCCCACGTCCCAAAGGGTGATTGTGCTGGTCGAAAGCTGCGACTGCGAACTGGAATACGACGATATGCGCTTTTGGCTCCAGCGCACCCGGCTGTTGCCCTAGCTGGCAATCAGCAAGCCCTTACTCGCCAGCCACTCCGGGTTATACAGGCGCGACTGATAGCGGGCCCCGCCGTCACATAGCACCGTCACGATCGTATGCCCCGGCCCCATTTGCTTGGCCAGCGCCACCGCCGCACCCACGTTAATGCCCACCGAGCCACCCATAAACAGCCCGTCTTTGTGCAAAAGCTGGTAAACCACGCGCAGTGCCTCTTGGTCATCAATGCGGATTGCGTCGTCTACGGGTGCGCCTTCCAGGTTAGCCGTGACGCGGCTAGTGCCAATACCCTCTGTGATCGAACTGCCTTCACTCTTTAGCTCACCCGTTTTGAAGTAGTGATACAATGCGCTGCCCATGGGGTCGGCTAGCACGCAGCGAATGCTAGGATTCTTTTCTTTGAAGAACATCGCGGCTCCGGCGTAGGTGCCGCCTGTGCCCGTTGCGGCCACCCAAGCATCGATCTTGCCACCCGTCTGCGCCCAGATTTCGGGCCCGGTGGTTTCGTAATGCGCTCGGCGGTTGGCCAGGTTGTCAAACTGGTTGGCCCAGATAGCGTTCTCTGTCTCTTCAGCAATCCGTCCCGACAGTTTGACGTAGTTGTTTGGGTCGCGATAAGGCACAGCGGGCACCGGGCGCACCTCCGCCCCCAATGTCCGCAGCAAGTCCATCTTTTCTTGGGATTGGGTTTCGGGAATGATGATCAGGCACTTATAGCCCTTGGCGTTGCAAATGTGAGCCAGCCCAATGCCCGTGTTGCCCGCTGTCCCTTCCACCACGGTTCCTCCAGGCTTTAGGAGTCCCCGCTCTTCGGCATCCTGGATGATGTAGAGCGCCGCTCGATCTTTCACAGAACCGCCAGGGTTGAGAAACTCTGCCTTGCCCAAAATTTCGCAACCCGTTTCCTCGCAAAAGCTGTGCAGGCGAATCAGGGGCGTGTTGCCGATCGTGCCGATAAATCCGCTCTTAATATCCATGCCCAAACGATGCCTAAATAGAGTAGTAGTGAAGTTCTCTCAGCATTCTAGAGCGTGGGGTGAGTTGGGGGAAACCTGCGGACGGGGTTCTGGCGGGCTACGTTGCGGTGTTTAGGTGGCTTTTAGGGCGATCGCCCTATGGCTGCTAGTCTAGATGTATTGCTCTCTACTCGTGGGGTCAGCGAAAATGGTGACTCAGCCGCTCCAAACCCAGCCCGTTCTGCCGCCGGAGACTGCCCCGCCACCGCCCCCTGTTGTCTATCCCTGTTCGGACGGTAAACCCTTGGCCGAAACCTATATTCACCTCTACGCCATCATCGTGACGCTGGAGGTGCTGAAACAGTACCTCAAAGGGCAGCGGGCGACGGTGCTGGCGGATCAGTTCTTGTATTACGCGCAGGGATTTCCGCGACTGAGGGTTGCGCCGGACGTGATGGTGATCCAGAACGTAGAACCGGGCGGGCGCGATAGCTACAAAATTTGGGAAGAGGGCGAAGTGCCTGCGGTGATCTTTGAGATGACCTCATCCAGTACGGCTCGGCACGACGAAACCTTCAAATACACGCTGTATGAGCAGTTGGGCGTGCAGGAATATTGGCTGTTTGACCCGAAGGGCGAATGGATTCCCGAACAACTGCGCGGCTTTCGGCTGTATCGCGAGGTGTATGAGCCGATTATCGACGGGCGCAGCGCCGTACTGAATCTGCGGTTAGAACCCGATGGGGAAATCATCGCCTTTTATCGAGAAGACACGGGCGAAAAGCTGCTGATTCCCGATGAGCTTTGGGAACTGGTGGAGCAGGAGCGGCAGCGCGTTGAGGCAGAGCGGCAGCGGGCGGATGCGGCAGAGCGATCGCGCTACGCAGCCGTTCCCAAACTGCAAGCCCTCGGCCTCGCCGCCGAGCAAATCGCCGAAGCCCTCAGCCTGCCGCTAGACGACGTTCAGCAGCACATGGCTCAAGCAAACGACTCAGCCGATTAAAACGCCTGAATTTAAAACGCCTGAATCCATTCTTTGAGGTGATATTCCGTCCAGATGCCTGCGGCCCAGTAGGGGTCTTCTTCGATCAGCGTGCGGGCGGCGGCCTCATCGGGCGCTTCATACACGCCGAAGACCATCGTCAGATCCTGGGTCGGGCCGAGGGTGACGACGGAACCTGCGGCTTTGAGCTGGGCTAGACGATCGAGATGGGCCTGGCGATAGGGGGCACGCTTTTCCACGACGT
>JBDNCP010000096.1:0-18321 GCA_046719575.1 Cyanobacteriota bacterium | reverse complement strand
GATTCGCGGGGGCCAAGTCGGTCGGGCATGGAGGCATTGCTAAACGCTTGAAACCAAAAGCTTTGTCGCTTTTATGGGCATAGGTAACGATCTATTAAATCATAGTCTGCCAAAAGCGAATTGAGCGCCCGTTTTCAACTGTTGCCAGAACCTATTGCCAGAACCTTGGGGCAGGGGCGCGGCTGTGGTGGGTAGGTCAGGAAAGATGTCTGCTCAGTATGCCTGCTCGGGCTGTAACACAAGCTACAAAAAAGGTTGCAACATTGAGCAACAAAGGCTTGTTGGCATCTGACCTTGGGCTATGATGGGCGCAGTTTCCAGCAATCGCGCTGGCAGTTTTTACATCAGCAAGTTTTACCAGCAGGTTTTACCAGCAAGTTTTACCAGCTAGTTTTTAACGCTAATGGGGGGCGATCGCCCTATCCCGATTTACCTGAAACCCGCAGGAGAAAGACTATGTTTACAAATGGCGCACGCAGCGTTCCAGATGTCGTTCAAACCGGCTATTCGGTGGATATCGGCAAGTACTTGGGCGAAGGTTGGGAACTGTTTAAGAAAAATGCAGGCGGGTTTGTCGGGTTTACGTTGATCATGTTGTTAATATCGGTAATTCCGCAAATCCTGCCGGATCGGATCAAGCCGCTAGGCAGCATTGCTAGCAGTGTGTTGTCTGGCCCGCTGGGCGCAGGCTTCTACATCGTGGCCTTCAAGCTGATTAAGCAAAGAGCCACCACCTTTAGCGACTTTTTCCGGGGGTTCAACCATTTTCTGCCGCTATTCCTGGCTAGCCTGGTGACGGGCATTTTGACGGTGATTGGCTTTGCATTCCTGGTGATTCCAGGCATCTACCTGGCCGTCGCCTGGATGTTTACAACGCCGTTCATTGTCGATCGCAAGTTTGACTTTTGGGACGCGATGGAGTCTAGCCGCAAAGTGATTTCTAGAAACTGGTTCTCCTGGTTTGTCTTCCTGATTGTGCTGGCTGTGCTGAACCTGGTTGGGATTCTGCTGTTTGGGGTTGGCGCGTTGGTGACGATTCCCCTGTCTGCCTGTGCGCTGGCGATCGCCTATCAGGAAGTGATGGGGCTTTCCAATACGGGTATTGCTGATGAAGGAGCGGGCATTACCGACAGTTTCTAGCAACCCGTTAGGGGTTTACGAGCTTTAGGATATAGAAGGTGACCGATTCGTCACCTTCTTTGTTGTGGTTGACTGTGACATCTTCTAAGAAATCTTCTAAACTCGCGCTCCTGGTGGCGCTGGTTCCCCTGGCCGCCGCCTATTTTGGTTCGCTTTCGACGCTAGACAGTGCTTTTGTTGCCAAGAGCCTGCTGATTGTGCTGCCTGTGCAGGTGGGAGCCTGCGCCTATCTGGTCTATCGCTACTGGAGCGGCAAGCTGCTCCGCTAAGTTAAGCTGACCATCCCCATAATCTGGCGCTGCTTGACCAAACTTGCTTTAGTTTCACTTGCTTTAGTTTCTTAGTTTCTACAAAAATTTCTACAAAGTTTCTGCCCATCAGCCGATGCAACTCATTCCTAAACCGCAAGCCCGCGCCGCACAACTCCCTGAGCGCCAAACCCTGACGCTGGATGTGGGCGGCATGAAGTGTGCGGGCTGTGTGAAAGCGGTAGAGACGGAACTGTTGCAGCGGCCGGGTGTGATCGCGGCAACGGTGAACCTGGTGACGGAGATGGCGCTAGTGGAGGCGGAACCGGGTGTGGATGGCGCATCCCTGGCGATCGCCCTGACGGAGGCTGGGTTTCCGTCCCAATTGCGCGGCGCTCCCTCCTCGGACGCAACCCCGGAAACGCCCGCCGCACGGCAGCAGCGCGAAACGCGGGCACGGATGAGACAATTGGCGATCGCCTGCACGCTGTTATTCCTCTCGTTTTTGGGACACCTCAGCGCCTTTGGCATCCCGCTGCCAGGGCTGAGCAACATCTGGTTTCACGCAGGGCTGGCCACGCTGGCGCTGCTGTTTCCAGGGCGCAGCATGGTGATCGACGGGTGGCGCGGGCTGCGACGCGGCGCACCAAATATGAATACGCTGGTCAGCTTGGGCACGCTGACGGCCTACAGCGTTAGCTTGGTGGCGCTGCTGGTTCCGGCGCTGGGCTGGGAGTGCTTTTTTGATGAACCCGTGATGCTGGTGGGCTTTATCTTGCTGGGGCGCACCCTAGAACAACAGGCCCGCAGCAAGGCGACTGCATCGCTGCAATCGCTGGCAGCAATGCAACCCAGCACGTCCCGCCGGATTCCCGCTGCCACCGCCACGCTGACGGGCGAGGAGTCGGTGGCGCTGGCCACAGAGCAGGTGCGGGTAGGGGATTGGCTGCTGGTGTTGCCGGGTGAAAAAATTCCGGTGGATGGCGAGGTGACGGTTGGGCAAACGACGGTCGATGAGTCGATGCTGACGGGCGAATCGAGTCCGGTGTTAAAGCAGGCGGGCGATCGGGTGGCGGCAGGCACAGTGAACCAGACCGGGGCGATCGCCCTCCGCACCACGCGCACTGGAAAAGACACGACGCTGGCGCAGATCATTGCCCTAGTAGAAACTGCCCAAGCCCGAAAAGCACCGATTCAGCGGCTGGCAGATGGCGTGGCGGGCTACTTTACCTATGGCGTGCTGGCGCTATCGCTGCTGACGTTCCTCTTCTGGTACTTTATCGGGCTGCCGCTGTGGCACGATTCCATTGCTGCACTGGGCATTCGCGAAATCGGGCTGGGCACAGCCCACGCGGCCCATCTCGCCCATGCCGGAATGACTGGTGACTCGGCAACGATGCACGCGGCTATGCCGTCGCCGCTGTTGCTCAGCCTGAAGCTGGCGATCGCCGTCTTGGTGATTGCCTGTCCCTGTGCGTTGGGCTTGGCCACGCCGACCGCCATTCTGGTTGGCTCTAGCCTGGGCGCAGAGCGGGGCTTGCTGATTCGCGGCGGCGATGTGCTAGAAAAGGCGCAGGCCCTCCATACTCTTGTTTTCGACAAAACGGGCACGCTGACGCAGGGCCACCCGACGGTGACGGACTGTGTGCCCTTGGTTGAAGGCTGGACAACGGAGCGACTGCTGCAACTGGCGGCTACCGTGGAAGCCGGAACCACCCACCCGCTGTCTACAGCGATTCGCCAAGCCGCTCAGCAGCAGGAGTTGTCGCTATTGCCCGCTGCCGAATTTCAGACGCAGCCGGGGTTGGGCGTGTCTGCACAGGTGGAAGGCGCAGGGGCTTACTTGGGCACGGCAACTTGGCTGCGGCAAAATGGCGTTTTGCTAGAAGATGGGGGTTGCAACCAGGCGGAGGCGATCGCCGCAACAGGCAAGACCGTCATTTACATCGGCATTGGGCAGCAGTGTGTGGGCCTCATGGCGATGCAAGATCCGCTGCGACCCGATGCCATCCCCGCTGTGCAGCAACTCCGCGATGCAGGACTGGCGGTGCGTCTGCTAACCGGGGATCAGCCCGCGGCCGCAAGGGCGATCGCCCAGACCTTAGGCTTTGCGCCCGAAGAGGTGCAGGCGGGTCTGCTGCCACAGGAAAAAGTGGCGGCGATCGCCCAACTCCAGTCCCAGGGCAAGCGGGTGGGCATGGTGGGTGACGGCATCAACGACGCGCCCGCCCTGGCCCAGGCAGATGTCAGCATTTCCCTTCACTCCAGCACGGATGCGGCGATTGAGGCATCGGAAATCGTGCTGATGGGCGATCACCTGACGGATATCAGCGCTGCGCTGCGTCTCAGTCGCGCCACCTTCAACAAGATTCGCCAAAATCTATTCTGGGCCTTTGCCTATAACCTGCTGGGCATTCCCGTGGCGGCGGGCGTGCTGTTGCCCACGCTGGGGCTGGTTCTCAGTCCCTCGGCCGCCGGAGCGCTAATGGCGCTGAGTTCCGTCAGCGTCATCACCAATTCGCTGCTACTGCGCCTGACGAAAAAGTATTGATCACTCAAAGTATTGATCACTCAATGACTATTCCCGCACGATCACGGGCGTTCCCAGCGCCACCTCTTCGTAAAGCGCTTCGATGTCGGCATTTCGCATTCGCAGACAGCCGTGGGACACCGCCTGCCCCACCGAGTCGTCGCGATTAGTGCCATGAAAGCCGATCGAGTGAAACCCGTCTGTCCAAAAGCTAATCCACCGCGTTCCCAAGGGGTTGCGCGGGTCATTGCCAATTAGCTCTTTGGTGATGGGGTGTTCCCACAGGGGATAGGTTTGGCGATCGATAACGCGAAATGTGCCCTGCGGCGTTTCCCAGCCGTCTTGCCCAATGGCAACGGTGTAGCTCGCCTGAAGCTGATCCCCGTGATAAAAATACACCTGGCGATCGCTCAAATCGACCACTAGCCGGGGGGTGTGCAATGGAAGTGTCGCCAGGGTCTTGCTGGCAGACTGCACCGGGACAAATTCAGAGGGTGGTAGAAGGCGTGCGTTTGCCGGACGGGGCTGGATACGCGGCTTGGAGATTCGTCGGGGTTGCGTTGTCGGCAGGATACCTGTTGCCAGGGCAGCAATCGCCCGTTCAGGAGCCGACCCCTCAGACATTTTCGACACTTTCGATGAATCTGGAGTCGCCTGGGCCAGAGAGGGGGAATTCGCCGCAGCAGAAGCCTCTGTCGAAGTGGGCGCTGGAGAGACAGCAGACGAGGCAGATGGCGCAGGATCGGAGCGGGCAGGCGACGGCTCTGGGGAAAAACCCGCTGTGGCGCTAGCTTGGGATGCAGGGGTTGACGCAGCTTGTGGAGCAGGCGGGGCGATCGCCTGGGGAGCAGCAGGCACAATCGGAGCGATCGCCCCTGGCTGCCAACCACCGGGGCGGCTCGGCAGGTCGCCCGAAGTCGAAACAGGCGGCAGGGGAGAAACCGTCGCAGATGGTAGTGGGGCGGGTGAACGATGGGCAGCGTGGAGAGAGCGGCTGCGAGACGGCTGATAGGTCAGCACTAGCAGCCCCGCAGCCGCGAAGCAGAGCATCATAAAACTGCGGGCGATCGCCCACTGTCCTTCCGTGCCGCCTGTTCCCAGCGATTCGCGTTTTGCCCTCACCACCACTGCATCATTCAAACTCGCCCAGTTGCCCCTCTATCTTAGGCTGCCTTGCCGAGCAAAAGCCTGCCCAGTTTGTCACAATTGGGCAGATCTTTGACCCAAAATTCGGCAGCCCAACGGTCAACCCTGACGACGGCGCACCGACCGAGCCGCAGACCGCCGGGGGCGCTGCTTGCTCCGGCCGGTTGCCAGACCCGTAGCGCTGGCCAGACCCATTAGCACACCGGGTAGCGCGGCTCCTCGCCCAGTGTGAACCTTGGCGGCCATCGGGCGCGAGTCGTTTGCCTCAAGGCGTTGGCTAGAGCCATATCCGGGGACGAGGCTCAGCAGCGCCGAAACTCCTGTAGCAATCAACAGGGCGATCGCCCCAGTCTCGTTCGTGGGCTTGGCAAATTCATTCTTCATGCCAAAGGAAGCATAAAGAAAATAGAGCGAAATCGCCGCACTTAGCAAAATCAGAAACGTGATGATACCGGGACTACTGGCAAAGGTATAGATCGGGCCCTCTGCGGCAGAGAATTCTTCAAACGTAGAAAACGGGCTACTCATGGGGTTTATCTCCTGTCTGAACCTAGTCCATCGCTAATTCAGAAGCGGTCGAAGCCTGGGTCGTGCCATTACCGCCAACCCCCTTGGTGATATTGGAAATCAGCGTCATGGTGGGATATTCGGGATAGCCCTCGATACCCAAGTCAGCGATATCCAGACCCATCACCTCTTCTTCCCGCGACACCCGCAGCAGGTTAAACCGCTTCAGCAGCCAGCTCACGCCATAACCTGGAAGAAAGCCCAGCAGCACGACAGACACCAGCGCTCCAATCAGTTGTCCCACAAAGTTAATTGGCGGGATGTCTGCCCCTTGGGGATAGCCCGCCGCAAAGATGCCCGTCAGCACTGCTCCCAGCAGCCCGCAAACACCATGAACCCCAACCGCGCCCACAGCATCGTCAATGCCTGCTTTCTCGATCGCCACAATCACTTTGGGCATGATGAATGCACCCGCAAAGGCCAGCACAATCACCAGTGCTGGGTGGTATAGATCCAGTCCTGCACCCACCGTAATGATGCCTGCCAGCCCGCCAGAGATGGTGAAGAAAGGCTCACTCTTGGAGGAAATGTAGGCCCCCACCAGCCCCGCCGCCAGGGCCAGAGTTGTGTTTACGCCAATCGAAGCCAGCGTCATTGGCGTACCGTAGATCGTGGTTTCGCCCGTATATCCAGGCAAAAAGATGACGCAAGCTGCCAGAAAAGCATAGAACCCGACAAAAATCAGCATCAACCCCACCATTGTCAGCGGCAGGTTGTGGGGCAAAATAGGACGCGGGTTGCCTGCCTCGTCATACTTGCCGACCCTCGGCCCCAAGTTAATCAGCACGCCCAAGGCAAAGAAGCCAGAGATGCCGTGAACAATCGCCGAGCAGCCGAAATCGTGATATCCCAGATTGGTGACAAACCAGCCGAAGGGGTTCCAGCCCCAGGCAGCACCGACCACCCAGGTAAATGCGCCCAACACGACGGATAGCACCAGGTATGCGCCCACCTTGACCCGCTCGATCAGCGCTCCCGACAAGATGGACGCAGTGGTCATGGCGAACAGCGCAAAAGCGAAGAAAAATACCCCCGTCAGATGGTCTGCGGTATTGGGGCCCAGGGCTGGAGACCAAGGATAGGACGCTTCTACCAGTTCCATTGCAGACTGGATTGTTTCGCTTTGCTCCGGATTGGTCCAGGGGCCGAGAATGCCGCCCGTGACGGGAAACAGCGGGAAGGCGTTATATACCCACCAGCCAAAGAAGAAGAAGGCCAGCCCAACGCTTGCAAGCGTCAGCAGGTTTTTGACCATCGTTGCCAGGACGTTTTTGGTGCGCGATGCACCCCCCTCGTAGGCGAGGAACCCAGCATGGATCAGCAGCATAAACACAGATGCCCAGTAATAAAAAGTCTCTGAGGCAAATGTTCCGAGGAATTCTTGTGCTTCGGGTGACATGGGTTAGAGAGTGGATGTACGAGTCAACGGCAATAGATTGGAGATCGCTGGGCGATCGCTGAAAACAGCGATTGGCAGGATCAGCCAGGGGAACGAGAGGCTCGTGAGGAATCAGGAAAAGACTCTGTAAAACTCAGGGGCGCTTTGGCTAAACGACCGGATGGGCAACTGCCCCGACCCTGGACTCTGGACCCTGGCCAACGGCGCAGGAAACCGAATCCTGATATGAAGCGAATATTAAAGTCAGCCTGTCTTGACAAATGTATTGCAGTTAACCATACGTAGCTGGGTTCTTGAAGATGGCTGCCAGGGCGATCGCCGTGATCAGCAGTAGCAGTAGTCCCAGCGCCCCGGCCAGCGGTTTGCCATCCAACCCCGTCACCCAGGCGGGCACTGCCCCGGTTGGTTCTACAGCGCCTAAAATCTCTAGGCTGGCGATCGCCATGATCCAGCCTGCATGGAGTCCCCATGCCAGCCCCAAGTTTTCCCCAGCGGCCCAGTAGGCTCCGCTCAGCACCAGCCCCATGATCAGCAGTCCTGGCAATTGCGGCACGGTTGCCCGCCCTTCCCAGACCAGATGCAGCAGGGCAAACAGCAGGTTGGCGATCGCCACGGCGGCTAGCACTCCCAGGTCAAAGCCCAGCACCAGCGGCAAAAATCCGCGAAAGATCAGTTCTTCAACCAGCCCTACTGCCAGTCCCAGCAGCGCCACGGCGACCAGAGATAGCCCTGCGCTACGGCTTGGCGGCTTACTCTGCCAACGGCTCCAGCCCAGCCCCACCTGCACCCCCAGCCACAGCCCAACGCCAGCGATCGCCACCAGTAACCCCAGCCCTATCCCCCGCCACAGTGGCTCACCCAACGTCAGTCCATAGCTCCCAAAGGGGCTGCGGGTCGAAAGTCGCGGACTCCATTGCCCGACCAGCCACAGCGCCGCCGGAGCCAGCAGATATAGCCCCAGCAGCAGCGGAATCTTTTGGGAGGGCGAAATGGGTGTGCCGGGTCGCCACCGGAGGGCGATCGCCAGCGGCAGCAAAATCGGCAGCCCCAACGCAATCCAAACTAAAAAAAAGAGCGCCGCCTCAGTAAAGTTCAGCAGCGCCAATAACTGGATCTCAAATTTGATATCAAAAAGCTTGAAATCAGACTGGATACCAAATTTAAAGTCGGATTTAATGTCGGAAAACTTGAGCAGCACTATTCCTCATCCGGGTCTTCGCCGTTCTTATCGCGGTCGATTTGAATGAGATGAATGTGCTTGTAACCCAGCTTAATTTCAAACTCATCGCCAGGTTTTAGACCCATTTTGTCGGTATAGGTGGCACCGATTACAATCTGTCCATTTTTGTGAACACTCACGCGATAGGTCGGCTCTCGTCCGCGTCCGTCTCGATCTGATCCGGTTTCTAGAGAAATTCCGCGGGCGGCCAACAGAGCTTCATAAAAAGCCGCCATGTTAACGCGAGGCTGCTTGTTTTTGCCAATAGTTTGGTAGCCGCACTGAATAGCCTTTTCTCGCGCCTTGAGATGCGAAATTTCTTTTAGCTTCTGAAGCAGCGCTTTTCCAGTCAGTGGAGATGTCGCGATTTCTGTCATTGCGTTTAGAGCATCCTCTATTCCAAGACGACTATGTTCAAAAACGACTCGAACATGAGATGGACTTAAACCTGCCGTGGGCGATCGCCCTTAAGAAATTTTGTGGAGACGCTTTATGAAGAGCAGCATTGTTCTGAAATTTTGAACCCAGACTACTGCACCCCAGCGAATCAAAACGCTCTAGACAAGATCCGGCAGCAGAGAAATTTTCAAGCAGAGACTAAGAAAGGACTCTAGAGCAGGCTTGAAGGCTTTCAACAGCGTTGCAGCTAAAGCCAAGCGCACCTTGCTGATATTTTTCACAAACTCGACCGCGAAAGCATTGAAAACATGAACTTTTCTCTATGCCTTCCAAAATCTAATCCAAAATCTAAGATGATTCTGCTCTGTGGAATCAGCTTGATAGCGGTAGAGCAATCCTGTTGAAACCCAGGTCGGACTCAACCAATTCTGACTTGACTCGACTAGGCTGCCCTTATCAGGCTATCTCAAGCAATAACCCTCCAGGATTACCTGTATTAGAGCTATCGCTTCAAGATACTAATTCAGGATTACGAGACTTAACCTTTCCTCCCAATACTTGAGACCGCAGCCAAAACCGGAAAACACCAAAGCAAAGAGTAAGAATGGCTTAAACCACATATCCTAAATTATAGCCTCAAGCTTTACCTGATTTAAAGCACTAATAAAAGGTCAAGGTTTTATAAAAAATCTGAAACCACCTTATGAGCTTAGACCCAGATTGACATAAGTAGAACTCTCAATTTTTTAATTTACTAGAATTTGGGATTGCAGTAAAGCACAACTCGCCTTGTGAACGAAATCTTGTGAACGAAATCTTGTGATCTAGCATTGCTCAATCAATGCAAACAATGCGGATTTACCTGTGAATGCCGTTGACTCCCTGGAATTTAAGTAAAGACTGGGAAGGTTTCATGCCTGTCAAGGACTGCTAGTATTTACCAGATAACCTACCAGATAACCTATTTGAAGGATTGACAAATGACGGAGGGCTGAGAAGATAATAAGTAAACATGAACTATAGCAGTCCCAAATCAATTGTGAGATGAGTAGGTTCTGAGAAGCTCACCCTAGCGGGGTTTGCCTCTTATATCCCATTTTGGGTTGCTATGGAATCGGAAAAGTATCTGGGCGATCGCCCGGATTAGGTCGCAATTTTTCCACAGCGTTTTCTGGCTAGGCGAGGTACGCGCTACCCCCCAAAGAACCAGGGTTCCGCAACCACCTGCAATCTCATGAGCTGCAAATGAGCTTCAAAAACGCTTAAAACGATGGACTAGAATGAGCCATCTTGCACAGCAGCAAAGTGGTTCTTCAAAGCGGTTATTCGTGCGGTTATTCGTAATATCTAGGGCTGATTGACGGACAAAACTCCTGCAATCTTGACCCGCTCGTCGGTTGGATTAGCGTCAGCGTAACCCAAGCGAATTTAAGCTCGTACTGGGTTTGACGTAGCTCAACCTAGCCTAGACAAAAAGAGTGGTCAGTCAACCAGTGTCTGGGTAGTGTCTGAACTTGCCCTCAGATTTAATCAACCTAGCAGCGGATCGCTTTAACAATTGGTATCTTTGAGTGCTGAAGAAGGAAAAATTGGGCGATCGCCTGCATTTTCTGCCTGAATTCTTGACCTGCATTTTTGATCCGCTAAGTTTGAAGAACGGCACAGCGTTGACCCCGCCCTTGGCGACTGTTCCGGCTGCGGCTTCAGAGCAGGGGTTGAGACAGACGTGGCGTGAACTTTAAGATGAGCATCAAAGCAGCCTTCGTTGACTGGCAAAACATTTACAGCTGGCGGCTGGAAGCCACGCTTACGCAGGCGAAACCCGCCTACGCGGCTTTGGGTCAGGTAGAGAGTCGGCGAAGTCCGACTTCGTTGATAGAGCAGCGGTTTCAACCGCCTGGTGTCCGGGTTTTGTCAGTAATCAGGAGTGCAGCCTTCAACGCAGTCAGAATTTCCCGTTCCAGACTAGGATAGTGGCAGAACCATTCAGAGTCCTCTCCATCTGTTTTAGGCAGGGCGACCAGTAGATGAGCGATGCAATCGGTTTTTCGACGGCCCTCGCCAATATGGAGTAGCCTGCCTCTCGCTGCGTCCAGTTTTCAACTCTCGTATCGTCGGGCGATTGGCCGACAGTGATTCCCCGCTTACTCAGCAACTCACAGCCCATGCGCGTTCAATTCAAAATTTTGCGGCAAAACGAAAACTCGGCTCCCTACAGTGCTACCTACGAGTTAGAGGTAGACTCTGGCAATACCATCCTGGACTGTCTAAACCGCATTAAATGGGAGCAAGATGGCAGCCTTGCCTTCCGCAAAAACTGTCGAAATACAATCTGCGGTAGTTGCTCGATGCGGATTAACGGACGCTCGGCGCTGGCCTGCAAAGAAAGCGTCGGTAGTGAGTTGGCGCGGCTGCAAGCAATTGCCGCAGGGGGCGATCGCCCTGCTCAGCAAAATGCTCATGGCAGTGATACGAATTTTACGAATTTAGCGTCCGATGGCTCACCTGCTCTCGAATCAGATGAAATTCCCACATTCCTAATTGCGCCGATGGGTAATATGCCCATCATTAAGGATCTTGTTGTGGACATGCGGAGCTTTTGGGATGGACTGGAGGCAGTCGATCCCTACGTCAGCACGGCGGGGCGGCAGGTGCCCGAACGCGAGTTTTTGCAAACGCCGGAAGAGCGCGATCGCCTAAATCAAACAGGCAACTGCATTCTCTGTGGCGCGTGTTATTCCGAGTGCAACGCCCGCGAGGTCAACCCGGCATTTGTGGGGCCCCACGCCCTAGCCAAAGCCTATCGCATGGTGGCCGACTCCCGCGATGCCCAAACCGAATCCCGGCTAGAAGCCTATAACCAGCCCGAATCTGGCGTGTGGGCCTGCACCCGCTGCTATTACTGCAATTCCGTCTGCCCGATGGAGGTTGCGCCGCTGGATCAGATCAGTAAGATTAAGCAGGAGATCCTCGACCGCAAGGATGCCAGCACTAGCCGATCGGTGCGCCACCGCAAGGTGTTGGTGGATCTAGTAAAACAGGGCGGCTGGATCGATGAACGGCGCTTTGGGCTGGAGGTGGTGGGCAATTCGTTTCGCGATTTGCAGGGGCTGGCCAGCCTTGGCCCGCTGGGACTGCGGATGCTGGTGCGGGGCAAATTGCCGCTGCGGTTTGAGCCATCGGAGGGCACCGGTGAAGTGCGATCGCTCATCGAAGCGGTTCAGGCGATCGAATCGCTGCCCGCCTCTAGCACCCCGCCTCAGGGCTAGTATCCATCCTCCTCAAGCGGCGCTACGAATGAAACCGCTGAGAGCTATGCAAACGCTTGACGAGCAACCCAAAATCGCCAATCCACAATCCACACATCCACCTCACATCCACCCATAACGTCCACAATCAATCCATCTACCAATCCATCTACAATCAATCCATCTACAGTCAATCATGGACATCAGCCCATCGCTGACTGGTTCAGCCCACTGCTGATTGGTTCTGCTTAACCCGTTCTCGTTGCCTAGAATCTGCTATGACGACCGAGACTCCCAAGCCCAAGCCACCCACGTTCGACCCTGTGCCGCAGCCAGAGCCAGCGTTTGGCTGGACGCGCTATGCCGAGCAGATCAACGGTCGCTTTGCCATGATTGGTTTTGTGGCGTTGCTGCTGCTAGAGTTATTCACTCGGCAAGACTTTTTTACCTGGATTGGGCTGCGCTGAGGCTCAGCGGCTAATCCTTAGGGCGCGTCATCCATTAAGCTTAGAAACCCTAAAGGATTAGCAGGCGCGTGCCCGCCCAAACAAACCAGGCTAGGGGCTAAATCTCTTAGGAAGCCTAATACAGGCTAATACTAGGCTACTGGCTAATACTAGGCTACTGGGCAGACACAATGGCTGACAGCCCCCTAGCGAACTGTCAGCACATAGCGACCGCGGCCGGTGCGATCGTAGGCATTAGCAATAATGCGGTAGGTGCCTGTGCGCGGCAGCGTGACTGTCAGTCGAGAGTTTGTGCTGGTTGGGGATTCGTCATCGTTTTGCCCGACGACTCGCCCATTGGCATCCAGTAAAATCAAATACGTATCAAACTCAATGCTCTCCATCGTGATCGTTACGGTCTGTCCGGCTCGCCCATCCAGCGCGTATTCCTGATAGAGGCTGTTGTCCTCCGCCCAAACCAGTGAGTTGGGCCCCAGGGAACCCTCAACTTGTAGCAGAACCCGAGTGCTGGGGCTGGGCGTAGTAGCTGTGCTTGGGCCAACGCCCGTTATTGCACTGAGACGGTAGCGGCCGGTTTCCCCTGCTTCAAAGGTGTTTGCCAGAATGGTATATAACCCGGTTTCCGGTAAGACGGCGGTCAGCCGAGCGTTGCGATCGCCCGCGCTGTCGTTATCTTGGGCCAAGTCGCTACCATCGGGTCGCAACAAAATCAAATACGGATTTACCTCGCGGCTGGTCATTTCAATCGTCACCTCTTGCCCTGCCTGCCCCTGAAACGTGTAGGCATTGAAGAAACTGCCGTCGGACGACAACACGCCACTGCTCGAAGACAGCAACCCCTGCACCGGAGCGCCATTCAGCGTAATCCGTCGGGCGTTTGGGCCGCCGCCCAGTTGGGGAGCCTGCTGTGCGGTGCGTGGGGCCCTACCTTCCCGCACCGCCGCCAAAAACGGCTGCACCCGATCCATAGAAATCGCGAAGCCAATGCCTGTGTTGCCTGATGTGCCTCGCGGCGAGAAAATGGCCGAGTTAACGCCAATCATTTGCCCCTGACTGTTGAGCAAGGGCCCGCCAGAGTTTCCAGGATTAATTGCAGCATCTGTCTGGATCAGCCCCCGGCTTGTATCCAAGCGGCTGACGATGCCCGTCGTAAAAGTGCCCTGAAACTGCCCAAATGGGTTGCCAATCGCAAAGGCCCGCTGCCCGACCTCTACAGAACCAGGACTGGCTAGGGGAATAGTCGGCAAATTTTGGGCCCGCACCCGCACCGCTGCTAGATCTAGACCGCCTTCTGCAAAGGCAATCACCTCCCCATCCAGCCGTCGCCCGTCTGCCAAAATCACGCGCACCTGTCGCGAATTGCTTACCACATGGGCATTCGTGAGGATTAAGCCGTCTGGACTGATAATGCTGCCGCTGCCCGTGCTAGTCTGCGTCTGAATGGAGACGACGGCGGGGCTAGCCTGTCGATAAACCCGGACGTTAATCTCTTCGATGTCTTGCGCTTGGGCGACACCGCGAGATCCCAATCTGATGGGATTAGGAGCGATCGCATCAGCGAGTAAAACGCTACCCAGCGTGCCGAAGGCGAGCAAACCGGAGGTAACTTGGCGAAACAAGAAGTGGCTCATGGTGAGGAGAGGGGAATGCAGGGCAAAAGCAGAGAACGTTGTCAAGCGGCGGCGAGGATGATTCGGTCGTGCAGTCTTCTACAAACCGTAGTTTCAGGAACGCACGGCAGGAAAGAATCTGAGGCGACGGCGTGGTGTGTTAACGACGCTGTGTGATGGCACTGGTCTGAATAACAATCTAGCGACTCACAATCTGGCGATCGCCCTCACAGGATTCCTGCTGATATGATTCCCATTTTGACAACAACCCGCGAACTCGTCATCTAGAAACGGCGAAAGCACAAAAAAGGTTAGGGAACAGGAATCAAGCTTGACCCCGCTGCCTGAGGATTGGCGCTCTGGTTGAGGGCTTTATTGTCCCATTCTTCAGCAGCACTAGACTGTTCTCCGGTTAACTCAATGGCTTTAGGAAACGTTATAGACTTGCCGATTGGAGCGCTTGGGGGTGGAGTCGGCAGTGGGGCGATCGCCGAACTAGGGGGAACCTCATTCGGTGACGGCTTCTCTAACGCTGACGGAGTTAGATTGGGCAACGCCGGGTCAACTGCTGGGAGATCAGTTGTCAGCGGGTCTGGTGTCGGTGGGTCTAGAGGCAGGGGTGTGGCGGGTGTTGTCCTGCGCTGTGGGGTTGTTTTCGTCAATTTCTCACTCAGGGATTTCTCACCCAGGGATTTCTCGTCCGGCTCAGAGGTAGATAACTCAAAGGTCGATAAATCCAAGAGTTTGCCAGCGCGATCGCACAGCACGATGTCCCAGTGGCCGCTGGCGTTGGATTCGTAAGCAATGCGCTGCCCATCGGCGCTGATGCTGGGGTTGCGGACGCTGGCATTAAGGCCGTCGGTCAAGTTGCGGCGATACTGAATTTGGCGATCGTAAAGATAGATATCTTGTCGCCCTTGGCGACTGGCGGCAAACACAATGAACCGCCCATCGGCTGAAACGCTGGGATGCTCTGCGGCCATGTCGATGGCGTTGAGTCCGGGCAAATCTACCAGGCGACGGTGTGACAGGTCGTAGAGATAGACATCCTGGCTGCCGTTGCGGTCGGACACGAAGACGAGATAATTTCCCGATAGCTGCGGTTCTTGCTGGGCAAAGGGACTGTTGAGGGTCTGCCCGCTGGCATCGGATGGTAGGTTCAGCAGGTGTGGGTAGGTGCAGCCGCTCAGCAGCAGGAGGGCGATCGCCCATACCCATCGGAGGAATCTCACAACATCAACCCAGGCTTATCGAACATCTTGCTGCAATGGGGTTTGCCACGCTGCGTTTGGTTCTATTGTTCCAGTTCTAGCGCACATCGGGGAAGATTCAACAGCCGAGTGGATAGCGGTCAGGAGCGCAGAGTCAACCGTCCAATGGGTCTGGCTCAATAAGTTTAATTCAGTAAGTCTAGTTCAATGCCCGGACCCCGGTCGAGAATCTGAATGGTCCATTTGCCGTCGCGCCCTAGCTCAAAGGCAACGTATCGTCCGTCGGGGCTAATGCTAGGGTTTCTCACCCAGCCACGATAGCCATAGGTTAGCACCTGAGCTTGTTTGGTTATGCGGTCGTATAGTTCCACCTCTGGGCGGCCGCTACCGCTGGCGACGTAGACGATATAGCGGGCAGTATTACTGAGGCTGGGACGTTCGGCGACGGCATCCCAGCGATTGAGCCGGGGCAAATCGACAAACTGCTGTCGCTTCAGGTCATAGAGCAAAATGCCGCGATCGCCCTTGCGATTTGAAACAAATGCCACATACTGTCCGTTGCCGCTAAGGGCGGGCTGTTCGTCGGTATATTGGCTATTGAGCGGCACAGGCGGGCCAGCACGCTCAGGCTGAACGGCGATCGCTCGACTGCAAGCCGTATTCAAACCCAGCAAAACCAACGCCAGAAACAGCAGGATAGAGCGAGTCACCGCCCGACGGGCGATCGCCTGACGAGAAAGTAGCAATCTGGAGATAACCTGATAAAGCCCCCAAAAGGGCGAACGCCTGAGCCGCATCAAAGCTATCCAGGCGAGGCATCCAAATTTCCAAGGACGGCATCCGCTTGGATGATCAGACCTAGTCAAAGTTAGAAGAGTTATCGGCCTCGTCATCGGAATAGTCCACAGGCTGATAATCGACGTAATCAGCCGCGGGGCGTGCAGGCTCATCATCTTCCCAGCGAGCATTGACATCCTCTACCGAGCGGGAACGACGGGGGCGAGAGCCAGCGTCTCGGCTGCTCGATCGGGGACTGCTACGGCTTGAAGGATAGTTACTGCTATAGTCGTTAGCCCCATAGCCGGAAGCATAGTTAGAAGAAGAGTCACCAGAATAATCACCGCTGTAATCGCTGGTGTAATTCGTAGGTGGCTCTTCCCAAGCGCGATCGCGCCCATAGGACGAAGCGCCGTAATCCTCTTCCCAAGCATCGCGCTCAGGGCGGACGGGTGGACGTGTTTCTCCAGAACTGCGGCGACGACGGCTAGAGGCAGTAGAGCGATCGGCGCTGCCGCGAATGGCGGGGCGACGGCCGCTGCTGCCGTAGTCTTCCGTCGGCTCAGTGCGATAGTCGCGACTGGCTCGGATGCGGCGGCTAGCGGGGCGGTCATCGACTGCGCCCAGTTCATCCAACTCGGCACGATAGACGCGGCTCACCGGACGCTCATCATCCACAATTTGCCCACCGCCGCCAAAGCGTTTTGCTTGCTCGGTCGTCGCTCCCCGCAGCCGCAGCGTTTCTAGGGCAAAGGCCGTGGCTGCGCCGGCCATCAGATAAAAGCCAAAGGTCAGAATGGGGTCGAGTCGCCAGCCCTGGAACATTAGGATCGTTCCACACAGCAGCGACACAGCAGACAGCGCGATGTCTTGGTCGCGGGCAACCTGCGGGCGAAAGTTTCGCAGAAAATAGAGTCCAGCGCCACCGACCGCCAGAGCAATGCCCAAGAACGCAGCCGGATTGCCACCAAACACCACCTGCGCCAGAACGGGTTGGGGCTGCATCCAGGAGGCACTGGCTATTCCCACCGCAGCTTGTCCGAAATCCACCAACATCTATATTTCTCCCCTTAATCTGCCCTAACCCTAGCGACTCTCATCGTAACGATTTGTCAAACAAAGCACCACCTTGCCGCCCTGCCCCACCATACCACTAGGTCTATGGGCGGCCGCGTTATTTGATTGAGGTTAAGACCCCAAAATAACTTGCAGCTAAGTAGACACAAGTAGACAACCGTACCCAAAGTGTTTGTCTAAAAACGCTCAAAACGTTCACTTTTTATGCTAGCCCCATTAAACGACTTTGGGCGAGACTCGCTCGCCCATCACTCGCCCATAGGCTAATCCATTGCGTGCTGTGCAAACTAGGAAAGCACAGACGGAAGTGGCAGAAGTAGCCCATAGGCAGACTCAGAGGGAGCCTCTGAGTTGCCCTAGTGGGCGCTAGGAGCGCTGAATTTTGTCCTTCTGGCTGATAAAGATCAGACCGACTGCTGTGGGAATGACCACAATCAGGAGTCCAGCCAGCAGGCTATAGAAGAAGTTCATCAAAGAGGGAGTCATGGGTGTTTAACCTTAAAGTTTGGCGACTTTGTTATAAACAATTCTATCGGTCGGTTAACCGCTTGAGAAGCGTTTTGTGGGAAAGGATTGTTGCTGAGGCAGACAAAAGCAGGGCGATCGCCCCAAGATTCTGGCACGCAGACGGACAACGGGCATAAGCTCAACGTAAAATGAGAGGCAAGATGGTTGCTGAATGTAACAATCTTGTCTGACAGTTCTAAGAAACCTGAGTTTCGCGAACTGGTCTTTTGGAAATTCTGGTTGGCTACTTAGCAAATACGAGCGGGTTGAGCTATGACTTCGGTGGCGATCGCTTCTTTGGCATTGGGCCTTGGGCTGGGGCTGATGATCCTCCTCTGCATATTCCGCATCGTCCTCACTTGGTATCCCCAGATTGATTTGACCCAGATGCCCTTCAAGCTCGTGGCCCTGCCGACGGAGCCGTTCCTCGCGCCTACTCGCAAAATCGTCAAACCCTTTGGGGGTGTGGATATTTCTCCCATCATCTGGGTCGGCATCTTTAGCCTGCTACGCGAGTTGCTCTTGGGGCAGCAGGGCTTGTTGACCATGCTCACCTATTAGGAGTCTATTAGGAGTCTGTTAAGAGCATTTTGTTGACAGTGTTGATGATATCGACAGCGTTGATTTGGCAGCATTGATTCAGCAGCGAGACTTACAGAACTTACGCAGAACCACTATGGGTAGGGTCTAGCCAAGGCAGAGAATAACCCGTACAGTAATACCGTTGCTGAGCACGATCGACCTTCAATGCCCTTTAGCAAACTCGATTATTGCCA
>JBDNCP010000095.1:0-18554 GCA_046719575.1 Cyanobacteriota bacterium | reverse complement strand
GGGACGACTACATTCTTTCCACTACCCAAATTGGGACGGTGGAACAGGCAGCAGTCAATCTGCCGGATGCTTCAGCGCTTAGGCTCTAGAGGCAAGCCGCATCCCCTTGTGGGTGCGGTCGTTGACATGTCATTTTTCAAATGTTTTAGAGCCAGAGTTAAAACAGCCAGAGCTGCTGAGCAATCGCCCCTCTGTCGTGCGTCTTGCTGCGGGCCGCAACAGCCTGCCGCTTTTGCGGTGGCTGGCTTTCTTTAGCTTCCCGCACGTCATTCTCGGTCAGCACAGTGGAGCCATCCACAAACACGTCGCCCCCTGGCAGCGCCTCATGCCCTGAGCGGATGCGGGCTTCGTTGCGCGAGATGATACGCTCTTTGAATAGGTTTGTCGCGGTGTTGGCTTCCTGCTCCTGAGATCGCGGCTCTGTGTCGGTGATTTCAAGCCGGAATCCTGGGAAATAGTAGTCAATGACCTCCATCTCCAAATGCTCTTTGATGCAGAGCGCGATTGGCAGCACCGCATCTTGAAACACTGTGTCAGCAGATACCCCAGCGGTGGCGCGGTTGTCGTGTTCGGTGATGCCGTAGTCCCGACTTGACAGGTCAAACGCCACCGCAATGATCCGCAGAATGTAGTCAGTGTAGCGTAGGTACAGCTCGTCGTCGTTGCGAGCACCCAGCTTCTCAACCTGGATACCCTCGCCCCCTACGATCGGGATCTTGCCAGACCCCTCTACCTCTGACTCCCAGTAGGCGCGGAATGCATCAACATCGTTTTGATCCGCCCCCTTCAGCACCAGGATGTATTCCCGCACCGCTTGGCTGGTGGTGGTGTTTTGGAAGTCGCTCAAGCCCAGCCACGCCTGGATCATGTGATAGGCGATTTCCAGCGGCGACGGCGGCACCAGCTCGTGGGTGCTGGCGTTTGTCTGGATCAAAAACAGGTCTTGGGCAAAGATGGGTTTGCCTCCTGTGAGGCGATCGCCATGATCGTAAAATCGCGGCTCAATGCCCGCGATTTCGGGCGACCAGTTTTTGTTAATTGACAAATGCGCTGGGTCTACCAGGAATAGCCAAAACGGCTGATCCGCTGGATCGCTTAAATCTCCCAAATGACGCTCTATGCCAGAAACCCCTAGGACGATTGAATCCTGGACAATCGCCCGAATGAATAGCGAGTAAAGATTATGCTCTCCCCGGTTGGGTTTTTTGAGGGCGCTGCGGAGCCGCTTTGCTAGATTTAGAGCGTCAACATCTCGAATTAAATCTTCGGGTGGCAAAACGCTCCACGGCATTGACAGTACGCCATTGCCGATTCGCCGGATCGCTCGCTGCACAACAATCGCCTTGCTGATGCGGCGCAAATCCGCTGGAGACAAGCGATTTGTCTGATGGCGAAAAGTTTCCTTAAGGAAATCGCGCAGATCCCGCGCCACCCCGTAGGACTTGATCGGGCTGATAGCGTTGAGGGTGCTGGGACGAGAGGTAACGCGACGAACTGGCGGCATTTGAAAAGGTGGGACGGGATGCAGCTTATTGGTTAAAGAAGTTCGCTAACGAGCCGCAGAATTCGGTTGGGGTTACTGTCTTGGCGGATCACAACAGCGGGGTCTTCGGGCGTACCGTTTCGCACGATTGTGGTGTCGCCTGTTTCAATTTCGATCCGTTCTTCGGCGACGCGCTCTACCGTGCCTTCAGCAATGCCCCCACTGTAGCGCCAGCGGACTTTCTGCCCTTTGCGTGGACGTTTTTTGGCGGCGGCAATGCTTAGCATTAGGGAGAAACTAGCGGACTGAATCGACAATGACATCATAATGATATAGGCCGCTGGAATAGCTAAATTATGGCACCTCCCGGAACCATCACGCTCACAAATCCGTTGACCGGAATGTTTCGCGTTGCCTACACGCGGCGATCTGGCAGCATCCCGCTGGGTTCTGTGGTGGATCTATTGCCCTACAGGCGCGTGTTAGAGCCAAGCGAACGAGTAACGAGGCTTAACACGCTGGCAATCGCCGCCAAAGTTTTTTCCGAAATCGCCAGCCTTACGGGCGAAACCCAGTGGAACCGGGCGGCCGACGCGGCGATCGCCACAGTCAAAACCTTGGATCTGTCGCAGCCAGTTTACCTGTGGCGCAAGCAGCCTGGAGGCTCGGTTTTGAGCGCGGTGGGTGTGCGGATTGTTTCGTCGGTTGAGGATCGGTTTCTGACAGTGATGCGCTTGCCTAACGGAGCCGTGAATCTCTATCTGCCGCCATTGCATAACGGAGCAGTGGAGTTTCAGCAGACCGATATTACGCCCGCAATCGCCCCCAGTAGCGAAATCCTTGTCGAAATGGCGACTAGCGTTTCGGCGATCGCCAAGTTGGTGATCCAGACTGAAGCGGTTCGCTGGGAAGCCGCGATCGCCACTTTCCCAACGTTGACAATCCAGGCGATTGCAGGACAAGATTTTGTGCAGTGGAGTAGCGCCACCGAATGGCACCCCACGGATGGCACAAGCGAAACGTTTGTCCAGGGCTCTGGCAGCGCTACGCAGCAACACCAAAACGTCTCGATAGGAACACTCCATCCAGTAGCCAAAATTTTTACGCTGGTGCCCAACCTAGGGGCGGCGGGCGCAATCCTGCGGGGCAGATTTGGCTCTGTGCCAGCGGCGATCGCCTATGCCGCCAGCAATCCTGTGCGCTTGCGACTACAAGACGCAGCAGGCTGGTTTTGGGAAACAACTTTGCCGATGACTGGCGGGCAGTTTCAAACAAAGACGCTGAGCTGGAGCGATTTTTTACTTTCGGGTGTCCAGCAAAATGGCAGCACCCTGCCGATCGCCCCCAACCAGCAGGGTGCAATCCAGCGCTATGAATTCGTTGTAACGCAGGCGGCCGCGACGCTAGCGATTCAGTACATTGGGGCACCGCCGCAGCGGCTCTCTAGTCCGGTTGTGCCAACGCTATTGGCAATAAAAGCCCAGGAAACCAGCGCCCATGTTCTTACGGTTGGGGATGTAGTGCTGACAGCGACACCCGCGCCACCTTACCGGATCGTCCAGCGCGACCTTCAGCTGTTGCCCAGCAATCGCATCTTTCGTGGCAACTCGCTGACATGGCAGCAACCCACCGGAGACTCAACAGTGCACCAGTTTTGGGTAGATGCCCAGGATCAATATTGGCAGGATACAGGTATTATGGGCCCGTTTTGTCTGGCCTATCGCTGGGGCACAGAAGGCTCACCTGGTTTTGTTGACCAAGACGATGTTTACAACCTGGCGTGGGGCGGATGGCAGGCCAAAACTGGGGCGATTGCCTGTCGGGAGTGGTACGTTACGGGTTCTGCGGTGGCGCGGCTAGCAGCAGAGCGCTGGATTGATTTTTTGGATCAACAGTGGGGGGAAGGCGAGGCGATCGCGCTTGATCCGTTTGATCCTCTACCTCAAGCGCAACTCAATTTGCTAAACAGCCCAATTGCCGCGTGGTATATGGAGGCTGCGCTTTACAGCAACATTGCGGGGGGCGATCGCCTCACAACTTACCGGGTTTTGAGCAAGGCGGTGGCGCTGCTGCTGCGCCAAGTAGATTTTGCCGCCGCTACCCCGCCCCAGCAGGCGGGCGAAGGGGCGATCGCCACGCTCCATGCCGCTGCCTGTCTGCTGCGACACCAGCGAGAGATTCGCTACCCCACGCCATCCGAAACAGGAGATCTAAATTCGGATTTTGCCGCCAAAGTTGCTAAAATCATGGCATTCCAGCCCGCCCTGAATTTGCCAGTCCGAAATGCCTACGGTTTTCGGTTTCGCGTTCCATTTTCTCTAAAAAACCTAGAACCGCCAGTCAGGCTAACGACCGATAGCACCAACTATACGATCGACACCACCCAATTTACGATCGACACCACCCACCCAACCCTTTAGGTCATCTCTCACACGAGACACCGCTTCACCTCGCCCCAGAGATGCCCACCGAATATCACATCCTTAACGTAGGGCAGCAAGATAATGATGGCACCGGAGATGTGCCGCGTAACGCTTTTACGAAGATTAATGAGAATTTTGAACTGATCTTTACTAAGCACGAAAATTTAGCGCAAGTTGTGGATGGCAAGGAAGCGCAAAACCATTCGCACACCGCTGGGCAGATTGGGGACTTTGCAACAGCAGTTGATAGCCGTGTTGCACTGGTATTGAGCGGCATGGACTACGTGACAGAGGCGGAGCGGGCAGCAGATCAGCAATCGCTAGCGATTGCCCTTGACACAAAGCAACCCGCCAGTCCCCTGCTAAACGATATTGTGACAGGGTTTGCAGCGGCATCCTCCCTGTGGGTCATTCGCAAAAATGCGGCAGGTACTGGGCTAGAGTTTGCTGAACTGACAGGCGGAACGCCATCAGGCAACTACGTGACAGAGGCGGAGCTGCAAGCCGCCATTAACAGCGTGGCGCTATCGGCTGGAGCCGTTACGTCAGTCGCGGGACGGGCAGGTGATGTAACGCTAGCGATCGCAGACATTGCAGGTCTAGAAACCGCACTTGATGAAAAGCAGCCTGTCTTTAACCTAAGTTTTCTGGGGTCTTTGCTGGTAGAAAGCTTGGATGAGGCTAGCGCTCGTGAAGTGCTAAAGGTTCCGGCCTCCGACCCCAGCGGGATTATGGGCGCTACCCAAATTGACAACATTGTCAAGCTATCACAGGCTGATTATGATGCGATCGCCACGCCAGACCCCAGCACTATCTACGTCATCACAGATGCGCCGCCCGAACTCAGCAATACAATCATCCGTCAAACCTTTGCCAATACTGACGTTTCGGTCAACCTCAACACAACTTCTCTCGCCCAGACCGCAACCCTCACGGCAGCTCGCATTGTTACGCTGCCAAGCGCCAACGCGGTTCTGGCGGGTCATACCCTGACAGTTATTGACGAAAGCGGCTCTGCTGCTTGGTGGTATCCGATCCGCATTCAGGCGGCAGATGGCAACACCATCAATGGGTTTTCTAGGGTGGCGATTGTGTTGCCGTATGGCGCGTTTCGCCTGATTTCAAACGGCGTAAACGCCTGGTACGCTAGCGAAATTCGCCCCGCCTATCAGGATGCGATTTCCCTGGAAACTGATTTTCATTCTGATGTATCGTCCAGCTACGGAGCCAACCAGGTGATCGCGCTAGATGGAACGATGCCCGCTTTTCGCAGCAACGCCAACGGTGGCGGCACCCTGCGGACACTGTCAGGTAAGTCTCGCGGGGTCGCCACATTGACAAGCGGCAGCACAAGCGATCGCTTCAATATGAACACCGACGCGCTAGGGTTTCGATGTGGCGAAGGACTACTGCGCCTCTGCTGGGAAATTGAAACAACTCGGCTGAACAATGGATCGGATGATTTTCGCTTTGGAATCGGCTTTGGCAACGGTACAACCAGCCCCACCGGAACAAATGGCGCGTGGTTTAGCTATAACGGCTCTGGCGACCCCAGCGCCACCCACTGGATCGCCAACACCGCAGGTGGCAGTATCTCGCGAGCCAACACCAATGTTGCGGTTTCAGTTGATCGTGTTGTCTTAGGGATTGAATCACCGCCTAACGGCAGCGAAGTTCGATTTTTTGTTAACGGTGTTTTGACCAACACGCTGACAACTAACCTACCGAATTTAGCTGGACGAGAGTTTGGCGTATTCGCTGCCTATACCCGCGCCACGGGATCAACCGCCAACCTGGAACTTATGGCGCTGGATGCGGTGCGATTACTGTTTATTCCATCTAATCCGAGGTATTGAATGTTGTGGAGATTGTTGGCGTTGTTGGTGTTAATGGGGATACTGATAGGGGCGATCGCCCTAGCGGCATATCGCCTGGATCAAGCGATTGAGCAAGCAAAGCGTGGGTCAGGCAAAATCGATCGGCGATCGCGTTAGCGGTTATATTTAGTTAGAACTATTGATATTGGTCATCTCCCAGCCGAGACACCCAAAGTCTTTGCTGGGATTTTTTATGGCCGGCCCGCTGGATCAACAACCCAATGACGTTGGCGTGATTTTTGTCCCGCCAGCGTCTCTCACCGATCCGCGAGTCCCCACCGCCGAGGAACTCAGCCTTAGCGTTCAGATTCAGCAATCCGCATTGTTGCGGCAACAGCACAAAATTGGCTGGCAGCGCTACCCTGTACTCGGCTTTACGGCCGCCCGACAGCTCAGCATTACCAACGGAGAGGCGATCGTCCCAGGATATCCCGGAGTTTTGGCGATTGACTCTACCGCCATTACGCTGCCATCGCTGCCCGACACCACCAACACATACCTGCGTACAGACTGGCTCTATCTGCTGTCTTTTACCGCAGAGGTGGGGCAGCAGCAAGATCCTATTTTGGGGCAGTACACATTTCAGTACACAGAGATTGGCGGCAGTAATGTTTCAACTATCACGAAAGAAAATACGCGCCGCCTTCGTGCTTTTTGGTGCATTATTTGGAGCGCGGTTCCAACCTCGATTGAGGCATTGCTAGCACTTTTGCCTAACGCTGGTGACAAAAAACAGCTCCAAATCTTGGATACTTCAGCGCTAGGGTTTGAGGTTGGCGGCGTGCGTGTCTACGCCCGTGATCCAAGATTAACGCAGCACCCTTATGTGGTACTGCCAGGGTCAATGCAACTTTTAGAAGTATCGCAGGTGCGTCGGGCGCAGCGGCAAAACAATCGCGGCTATATTCATGGTTCGTTGGGGGAAGCAGCCCTAGGATCAATTTTTAATCTTGTGACAACCGCGCCGCTGATTCAAACACAAGATTTGGAATCGCAGATGCGGGAACGGCTGCGGGGCATTTTTTCGGGCATGGTGCAGCCAGGACGGGCTTCAAACTATGCGATCCAAAATTTAACCGCTAGCCCCAATGGCGGCAACCCAGACTTTCCGGGCGAGGGGGCGGCGGCACCCAACGGATCAATCTGCCTTGCGAATGGACAGCGGGTGTCGTTTACCAATCAGGCGATCGTTGAAAAACGGGCGGCCATTCGGATCGGTTCCGTTAGCAACAACGGATCGGGACGGGCACTCATTACGGTATCCCTCAACAGCCCAATTGCGGGCAGCTTTTTTAGCGGAAACCGGAGTGATCACAAAATTTATTCGGCTACAGGACTGGAACAGTCTGAGCGCGGCACCTTTCGCCAGCTTGGCAGTTCAAGTTCTTTGGTGTGGGAAGGCGATGTCAACAGCACGATTTTGCCAGGGCAAACCGCGTTTGTGGTGCCAGGGATCTTTTATCCGGCGGGCAGCGGGTTTTCGGTGCCGTTTGAGCGAGTGGTGCGCTGGTGGCGCAACAATGTTGAGCTTGATCCGCTAAACATTCGAGAGGCGGCCACTAATGACGTTTTGAGCTATACGGAACCTGCAAACAATGGTTCTTACTTTGGCGTTTTTGGGCGAGAACGGGCCGCCCTGCACTACATTTTGCGGAAGGTTTTAATTACGTCTGACGGAAGCGGCATTGCGGCGATCCCAGCAGAAGTGCGGGGTTGCTTTGCATTCATCCAAGGGGTTGCTGAGCGGATTGATGCGCCGATAGTTACGGGGTTGCCACCTAACACGACGCTGAGCGCTTTGGTGTATGAAGCGGTTGACCCGACGGAAGTCTGGCAATTTATGATGCTGTATCCCGAGTATCAGGGGACGCAGGAAACCAGTTTCTTGAATGGCTCAACCGTTGTGTCTCGTCCGCTGCTATTTGCACATACACAGGGTGGCGGCTGCTCTGTTTACCAAGGCGATGCCGATACGCGATTGTCGGCGATCGCCATGCACCTGCCCGCCGTTGGTTCCGGCATCCCTGCCTATCGGCTCAACGCGCCCATCCAAGTGGCGGGCGAACCCTATCCCGGCCCCATCACGTTGCGAGAACTGCCTATCCTCCCGGCTCCCGCGCTGGCACTGCCGACCCCAGGGCAAATCCTAACGGTGCAGGCGGCCAGCACGACTCAAGGGCGATCGCTCAGCATTCGACTCCTCAGTAACGGGCAACCGCTAGGGTTTCGCACACCCCAACTCCAAGGCAGGGCTGAATATCAAGCGGTCGTTTCGTTTGTCGTTCGCAAAGGCGATCAGCAACGAATTGTTGTGCTAACCCGCAACACCAATGGCGGCGAAAATTGCCCCGCCAATAGCGATCAGTTCACCGCCATTGACACCTTTAGGTTTTAACCGTGCCCAATCTTCAGTTATTTCCGCTAGATTTCCCCAACGTTTCAGCTCAGTCAGAACTGGAAGATGCAGTGACACGACTCCGAACCGAAGCGGCCAACACAGCCCGTCGCCAAGCCCACACTCGGCGGATCGGGGGACAACAGTCTATTGACAACCAAAATCGTCGTCTGCTTGCGATTGCTGACTTGATGCCATTTGGACGGGTTGGTCCCCAGGCTCCCCCTATCACGCCAGCGCCAGCTCCAATCGCCCCTACGACCCGTGCGCCAGCCCCCCCACCGCCGCCAGCGCCCCCACCTACACCACCCAGCCCCACAGCTCCCCCAATCCCAGCGGCACAGCCTGCCCCCGTTATCGTGCAAACAAACGGCGCACTCCGACGAATCGGAACCGTTGGGGTATTTGGTGGCAATCCAAACCTGGTTAACAGTCCAGTTAACCATCAGCGACGGCTCATGCAAGAGCTGCTATTTGGCAGCGAAACGATGCGCTATTTGGGCGTGTGGTTAACGGACGATCGCCAATACTACGCAACTGTTGGGAACGAAGCTCGTGGATTCTTTTGTGGTGGCGGCAAAGGCAGCCGCGTGATTGACATCCACAACCACACCCGTAAAACCCTGCGGAGGGCCTCAGTGTTGCTGCCAATTGAGCAATTTGGTGCTACAGGTGGCATCCAGAATGCTCAAAAAGGTGTGATGGTAGGCGGCGGGCCAAACCGCACTAGTTCCGGCCGCGATCTGCAAAGAGTCGTTTTTACCGATCCCATTGGGGTTGCCCGGATCGCCAACTTTCTCCCCTCCCCTCGCACCTCGCCCCACAACGGACTCTGTGACCCTACCTATGGGTATGCCTATTCTGGCGGGTCTGCGGGGCTGACAGGCGCACCCCTAACTAGCATTGCGGAAGTCAGCCATTTGACATGGCCCGAAACCGTTACGACCCTAGGGGTGACGCTATCGACCAATTTCCATGTTACCCACGCGGTTTTTGGGCACGCCGCTGTTGGCTTTGTGGCGGCAGGCAGCAACGCCAACCCTGTTACGAGCAACTGGTTTAGCAACATGATCACGAGGTTCCCATACGCTACCAAAACGCCCGCTATTCTGGCGACAACACTGGCGGAACCCAAAGCAGGGGCAGACGGGACAGGCGACAACCTAGCGGGCTATACCGTTGGTGGACACGTAGGATCAATCGGCAATCCCACCAGAACGATTGACCGCCTTTCCTATGCCCCCACACCCGAAATAAATCGGCGCGTTGCAGTTTTGCTGATGGTTCCACAAGAAAACCAAGGATCGGTTTCAGATTATGGCCCAGGATTTTCTCGATAAACTCAACCGATTTTCTGCTGATTGTCGGATGCCAACAACCCATTATGGGTTTGGCTACGCTGGGACACTGGCGATTGTGCAGCAGCAAGCCAATATTCATTGGTTTTTGGGGCTGCGGCAAGCTGAAATTGAGATTTCAACACGGGAGCAGGAACTGGAATATAACCAGCGCCAAATGCGGCTCACGGAGCGATCGCTTAAACGTAAAACAGCTCGCCTAAACTGGCTGCGACGATTTGCATGGCTTGGCATTCTGTGGCCAGGTCTATATGACGAAATCGAAGATCTGGAACAGCATCTAGTTGATGTAGAGCGTGAGAAATCCAGGCTGGAGCCGCTATTGCGCGACAGCTTTGCCGATCTGGAATTACTGGTGGCGTTGCGTGATCGCTTTCTTGAAGATCATAAAGAGGCGATCGAAGGAAAAACTTTCCAGCAGCTCCAGGAAGAATTTACCCCTGTGGCTGCATTGGAAGGAATCGCCAAAATGGTGGCGGCAGAGGTGTGGGCCCGGCAGCAAAATTTGCCTGGAATCGTTGGTACAACGCTGGCGGATTTGACAGCAGAACAGCGTCAGTATGTCCTGCAACGGGAGACAGAACTGCGGCTTGGCATTGAGACATCTCAGGCGATCGCCGATGCCAACAAAGTCCTGAGCATGTTGCCGCCCGAACAGCAGACCGAAGCCCTGCTGATGGCTGCCCATCTCATCACTCAATCAAACGAACTCCCTAACCTAATCCCCTGACTCCCGCCATGCGCCGCGACATTTTTTCGGTTGACAGCAGCAAGGTAGATCTAAACCGAGGCAGTGTACCCAATTTCAGCCGCCCCAGTAGCGTTTTGCTAGAACGCGAAGTGGACGGCTCTATCCAGCTCTATCCGATTGATGCATTCCGCCCCGCCTTCTACTCAGAAGACAGCGCTTTCTTGCTAGAACCTGTTGGCATCAACTACATCACCTGGAACCGTAACCTGACGCGCAACGAGTGGATCAAAGGCTCCAATGTCATTATCCAGCCTGATGAAGTAAAGGCACCGGATTCTAGCTATCTGGCGGATCGGATCATTTGGGCACCAGGCATTGGCAGCACGCAGCTTATCCGCTACACCGTGTCGCTACCAGCTGGCACCGCATTTACGCTGTGGGGCATCCAGAAGCTGGCGGCGGGGCAGTTTGGCCCGCTAGACGTGATGCGTTGCGTTGGCGGCGTGGTGGGCAGTCCCGCGCTTAACCTGTCGGTCTTAAACCAGCAGCAGGGTCGCTATCGCGTCATTGAACTGGCGATCACGACAGCAGGGCGGCAGCCCATCTATCCCGCCACCGTACAGCACGACAACACCTATGTCGTTACGGCTGTCTCGTCCAACACTATCACCCTGACAATACCAGGCGCGACAGTGGCGGCGGGCGATTTTGTGGGTGGGCGTGTGCGGTTTAGTAATCTGCCAGACACAACCTTTTACGAGATCCTGGCCAATACTGCCAGCAGCAGTGACAGCATCACGGTAACGCTCCAGGCAACCAACCTTAGCGCTGACAGCGTGACCACAAGTTCTCGTGCCATCCTAGAGCCTGCTGCTAACCAGTCAGTTGATATTGAGTTCTACGTAGAACGGGCAATTGTTCTAGAGTGGGGCGGACTCATGATGGAGCCGCTGCCGTTTCGCACCTCTATGATCTACCAGGAGTCTGAAATTGAGCTGCGGAGCGAGGCAGAACTGACCTGGCGCAATAGCCCAATCGCTGGGCTAAAGACTTTTTTTGTGTTTGTGCACATTAAATTTTGGCGCGGCGACGGTAACCTGCTAGACTGCGGCAACTTTCGGTTGTGGATCGAAAACAGTCGTCTGTATGTGCAGGCAGGCGCAACTGTCTTGAACACGTCTGACCCGATCCCATCTGCCAACACAAAAATTTTGGTGCAGGTTTCTGAGGAACTCGCAACCATCTCTTTGTTTGTCGATCAGGTCTTGCGGGCCCGCACTGTTCTACCAAATTTTACGGCAGACCCGCAAGCTGAAGCTTCTATGACCTCGCTAGGTGTGCGAGCGATCCAAACAGTGCTGTGCAACGACACACTGTTGTTGGATGGAACGCCTGGACTGGGAGATGTGGCGGGCGAAGAAGTGGCAGCTTTGTTTGGCAACCCAGTCGTGGTGGACGCGACCGCTATCTCGGCTCATGCGCCTTTGATCCAACTCAATCCCGTAACGGTTCCAGCAAAAGCACCCCCAATCGCCCAGTCTCCTATCTCTGCTATCAACACTGGGACTCGCGTCGTCACAGTTGCGTCTGCCGCAGGATTTATGAACAATCAGCCAGTCGCGGTAGTGCGGCGGCTAGAGAATAACGAGGACGTGGTAGTAGCACGGCCAACCGTAACAGCGATCGCCTCCAACAACATTACGCTTGACAGTGTTTCTGGCGTCTTGATCGGAGACTTCTTAACGTTTGGCAACGTAGATTTTCCTGGCACCGCTTCTGCCAGATTTCCGTTTGATCCGGTTGATCAGCAGACTATCACGGAGATCGACACCAACCTGCGTCGCCTTACGGTTGCATCTGCCCTTTCCTTTACGGAGTCTCGCGCTTTTATTGTGTCGTCTGGTTACGCAGACAAGCTGGAGGTCATGGTGTTGTCTATCGACACAACCAATAACTACATCTTTGTCGATAACGTCACTGGAATAGTGATCGGCGATGTTATTACTCAGCCGCTCAACGAGCTGCTAATTGATCCGCAAAACTATTTTGCTGGGTTTATTGATCCGGTGGATGGCGTGCAGATAAGAGCAATTTATCGCAACGGCATCGTGCTGGAAAACAACGCCAGCAAAGAGGTTTCGGTTACCCCATTTATCCGGGTGTTCCTCTAGCGATCCATTGTTCCCTTTATTTCTTAGCAATATGATCAATCTAAAATCCCCGGTTTCTCTAAAGTCTCTCAGCGTTTCGGATGCCCGCTGGGTGCAGCAGCGCTTAGTAGATGGCGGATATCTTGACAGCAGGGATGTGGATGGTATTGTCGGCCCCAAAACGCTGGCAGCATTTAACGCCTGGAAATTAGACAGTTTTCAGAACCAGCTAGGTGTTATTGGGCCCGGCTCTGTCATGCTGCTGGCACAATTGGAGCGGCCTGACCCTGTTGGTGAGCAGCCTGCAAACTTGGCGCAAAAACCTAACGCTCAGGCGGGCAATCGCACAGGCGCTAGCGCAACGCTGCCGCTTGTTGGGCAGGTCTGGGCAAACCAATGGGTTGACCCAGAGTTTCCGTATTTTACTTGGGGCGAGATGACCGCTGGGCTAACGCGGTTGCCCAAGACATCGGAACTTGTCAAAAATGGACTGGCACTGGTGCGGACGTTGGGAATTATCCGCAAACGGCATGGGGTCGCGTGGATCGTCACGTCTGCCTATCGCACGCCAGAAGTTAATCGCAGGATCGGTGGTGCGTCTCGTTCAACACACCTGTCGTTTCGCGGAGCGGATGTGTCGCCAGTCAATCGGGATTTTGCCAGAGTGGTGGCGATCGCCCGCGCTACACCCCAGATTCGTGGCATTGGCTTTGGGCAAAAGCGTGGTTTTATTCATCTGGATATCGGTTGGGACGACAACACAAAACGACGCGAATTTGGGTATTAAAAATGGCAAACCTGACAATTGAACAAGAGGCTAGCCTGCAAGTTTTTGCCCAGCAGGTTAGGCAACTGAGCGAACCACAGACTAAAGATTTTTTGCTGAAGCTGTATCACCAGATGATCGTTAAGGATGCGCTCTACCAGCGCCTGCTAAAACCCAAGATTTCCCCGCTTACGCCACCCTGCGAATAACGTTATCCGCAGATCAGTATCGCCAGCGCCGCTTTGACCCGGTGTCGATGTGGACGAAGGAACCGGGCTTGATTGCCACGCCGCCGTTCCAGGAATTAACTAAGTCTTGGTGAATCTGCGCCATGTTGGGGTGCGAGAAATCGACAGCGTCGCCTTGGAGATGGCGTGATCGCGTTGCGCCTCCGGCCCGTCGGTTAGATTCGGGATCACGATACCAAGAGTTAATTCGGATCTTGCGGCCACTGTTGTAGCGATCGCACAGACCTTGCATGACGCGGGCAATTCGGGCAATCCCCTCCATGACAGAGCGGCTGGCGGGAACGCGAGATCCGTTTTTTGTCGCGTCGCCCCAAGTGTAGACACAACCCGGATAGATAGGGTCGCTAAGCTTGATTGCGCCCCACTCTGGTACGTCAATATTGCCTGTGGGGTGCTGTGGCGGTTCACCAGGTGTCACGACTGTTGCGCCTACGGTGGTTTTGTCTACTGGATTCCACCCCACTACCGTGATACTGCCAAAGGCAGACTGGAGCTGGAGCGGCGTTTTTTTGGTGATGCGGGGACGGGCAATCGCCAAGCTAGGGTTTTGGGCAAAGTTCAGCACAACGCCAGATGGCTGGGCATTTCCGGGCGATACCTGCTCTACTGTGTTGCCCCGCGCCACTACTACATCACCTTGCAATAGCGCATTTTGCTGGGCGCTTTGCATTCCGCCTTGGGTGAGCCGCACAGAACCGGCCGCGCTAATGCCTGCGCTGGAATTGTTGCGAAATTTAAGCAATTGGTCTTGAGCCGCGACTTGTTCGGCGGGCGGCACAGGGTTGCTGTTACCTGTGGCGGCGGCGCTGGCCTGCTTCCGCAGGTTTGCTAGGGCGGCGAATCCAGAGGCAGGCGGGGTGGATTCTTGAGGCATGGTGGTGACAGGGGCGATCGCCCCAGTAGCGCCATCCGAGGCATTATTGGGCGCGTCCGCAGCCTGCCCTCGCTTCAATTCTGCAATTCGTTCCAGAACCACAGGCGACAATGCGGGCTTTTCGGCAGCGACCTGCACGGCTGACCCAGTGGATTGGAGTGTCGCGGAGTTGTCAATTACCTCAATCTCGGTGCCGTCTGGCGGCACCCTGCCGACGCGGTAGAGCTTGCCCATCAGGACGTTTTGACGATATCCGCCAACGTAACCCACTTCAATCTCGACAGCTTCCTGCTTTTCAATTTCGCCGCGCAGTCGATCCTCTGGATCGTTGATGACGATGCGGGCGGAACTGAACTGATAGGTGCTGAGCCGGATGTAGGGGTTTCCTAAGATGTCGCCCTGGAGGCTGTTGAATTCCAGGGTGCCGATCTTGACCCGCAGGTAGGCTTTGAAACGCTCTTTTTGCTCATCTTGAGCGGGCGGCTGTGTCGCTGGGGATTCGGCGGGTGGGGCGGACAGGGGGATGAATGGGGCGATTGCTTGCGTCATGGCGGCGAGACGTTAGGGAGCTTCCCGTTGGGGATTAATTTAATTATGGCGATCGCCCTCCAGAAATCTGGGACAGCCAAAGGCATTTCTTGGCGGCAGGCTTAGCACGCACCTCTGATTAAAATAATGGTAGCGATCGCCTTCTGCTGTGTGGAGACCGCCGAGCCACCGTAATTCCAGACACTCTGGCGGAAGACTGGGCAAAATAGTACGGGCTGCCAGCACAGCGCACCACCCAAAAGGGTTAAGGGAAAGGACGTGCGACAGTCCCCCTGCCTGCGAAACCAGTAGGTAAATTCGAGCGGCGACGGTGCAGGGCGATCGCCCCTTTTTGCAACGGTTTTTCCAATGCTCAATCTCTGCGAACATTCAATCGCTCGCCAGGTTCTGGAACTTTTGGAAAAATGACACGATCACCCATTCAGCCCACTACGCCAGTTCCCGCTGCCGCCCCAACAACAAGTACAGCTCAGCCCGCCGCTGCCAATACCCCACAGCCAACAAGCACAACGCTCCGCGCCAGCAACGTAACGGTGCAGCAGCAGGCTTCCCCGCTCAAAAGACAAGAACGCGACCCACGCGGCACACCAGACCGCTATCCTTGCAGCCTGACGTTTTTGAATGGCCCGTACGAGGGGCAAACCATTGATCTGGGGTTAGCAGTCAATACAGTTTCGCAGAATCAATCTGCCAACTGGCAGGATCAGACCGCAAAGGGCATCCGGGCAGGCGTAAATTTTGATGGGTTGTCGCCCCGTGATTTTCGTCTAGAGCTTGAGTTTTGGGCGCTGTCAGAGGACGTGTTTCACCTGTTAGAAAACCTAGCGACCGCGCAGGAAATTGGCAACGGTGAACGTCAGCCGCCATTTCTGCTGTTTCAGCAGGGCAGCGCTATAATCGCCCCAGTGGTCTGCACCAGCATCAGCCACACACTGTCAGAACCGCACGCTGGGCGCAAGGGCTACCGCTACGGCAAATCAGAACTACAGTTCAAAATTGTGGGCGGACGCGACAGTGAACACGCGCTTGGCAAGCCTTTGACCGCTACGCCACTAGGCGATGTTCGCGCTACCCAGACCCGGCTAGAGCAGCAGCGACAGGCGCGACGGCAAACTGCCCAGATACTCCTAGCGCCCTGTATTGGGCAGCAAGGTAGTGAAGCGCTTGTCGCGATGATCGATCAGGGTAAATTGGCTGATTCGCAAGCGATCGCCCAGTTGCCTCCTGAAACCCTAGCGCAAGCGGCGATCGCTGGACTCTTCCCCGCAGAAGCACTCAGCAATGAAACTGTAGCGGCGCGAGTCAGGGCAGCGATTGCCTCTGAGATGGCGGCACGGGAACCAGGGTTTGGTATCTTTGCTCGACAAGTTGCTCAAGGCTGGTTGGATGGCGGCAATTTTGCAGGCATCACAAGCGCAGCGGTGCTGGAGCAGGCGCAGGCGCTGCAATCAGAATTTGAGGCGATCGCCAATGCTGTCGTTAACCAGTCGTTTGGCAAAGTGTTAGAACCAGGCAACACAGCAGGCGAACGGCTGCGACAGTTTGGTGCGTGCGGGCTGCGGCTGCGAAACTCTGGATCTGTTGACGTGCGATCGCCCCAGGATGAAGCCAGAACGCTGGCGCGGCTCAACGAGTTCGTTTCGCAGACCCAGGACGACGAGGCGCTAAAGCAGCGCTTCGGCATCACGACCGACGCGGAGGTGAAGGCGCTGCGGAATGGCAACCCCTATCAAAGTCGGCAGCAGTTCATCGAACACCTGAGCCAGGGCGCATCGGTCAACGGGATCGCGATTTGGAGCCGGTTTGAGAGTGCTCCGGCGGAGCCGCCTGCTGAGTCAGGCAGCGAGTCTTAAGCTGCGGATAACGTTATCCGCAGGACACTTTCGGGAACCCTGATCGGGGCAAACCTGACCAAGGCAAGCCTGACCAGGGCAGACCTGTCGTTCGTGGGCCTAACGGATGCAAGACTTGAGTCTGCGGATCTGCGCGGAACAACCCTGACCGAGGCCACCCTGACCGGGGCAAACCTGACCAGGGCAAATCTGACCAAGGCAACCCTGATCGGGGCAGACCTATCCAACGCAAACCTATCTGGGGCCAACCTATCCGGGGCCAACCTCAGAGGTGTGACCGGACTCCCGGCGTGGGATCTGTACCGGGACGAGCAGGAGGCGAGGGTTAACCAGGTGCTTAACCGCCTGAGCGTTAGCACAGACCACGATTCCTGTTCGGGGTTGTCGGTTAAGCTAGTCAACCCCGCTACGGTGCGGATTTTTGACGACTACGCCGACGGGCTGTACGACCTCAAAGCGGCACTGTCCCACCTGTCGGCGCTGGAGCCGGGGCCGTAGGGCTTGACTCGATCTGTGAAGAGTTATTCCCTTTTGAGACCGCCAAACCCCTAGAGTTCGATTCCGAAATCCTGCTGGGGCTGCCCACCCCGGAGCGGGTGGCGGGCCAAATCTGCCATGCCGCCCGCCGGGGTGATCCAGAGGCCCGGGGCGCGGGATGACCTCGCCGCCCGGTACAAGGCCGTCCAGTACAAGGCCGTCCAGTACAAGGCCGTCCGTTCACAGGTGCAGGAGCAGGGGCGGGACAGGGACGGTGAGGGCGATCGCTACGGTGCTAGAATTACAGTTTAGCCTGCCTATAGCTACATGCTGCTTAAATAGCTATAGGCAAAAGCAAGTATTTAGGGTCGTCCTCATAAGTTAGTTTTATAGCTAGATACTTGTTAAATAGCTATAAACGGCTATATTGATTATGTAAGCGAAAAGCAATCAAGGAGAGCACAATGAAAGTCATCAACCTAACCCCCCATACAGTTCAGTTCTACGCCGAGTCTCTGCTGATCCATCGCTCGCAACATTCTCACCCTCACGAAAAGCCTCTGGGAGGTGATTGGGGTTGATTTGGGTCGAGACGCATTAACCTCAATGCCATCGTTGCGATTGAGGATTTGACTAAAACTGAAAGAGCCTGAAAGGCGGTACTGGGCCGCACTCGCATCATGGCGGGGCAAGTGCAGTTTGAGTGGCTTGGCGAGGCGGGCGCGGCGGCGCGGGATGACCTCGCCGCCCGGTACAAGGCCGTCCAGTACAAGGCCGTCCAGTACAAGGCCGTCCGTTCACAGGTGCAGGAGCAGGGGCGGGACAGGGACGGTGAGGGACGGTGAGGGACGGAAAAAGGTTAAGTGAAGAAAAAGGAAGAAAAAGTAAGTAAGGAGGGAGACAAGATGAGGAAGCTCTCGCAAGACGACCTGGAATCCTTATTGAGGGCGCATCGGAAAACAGGCACGCCCCTCGACCTGTCTGGGCACGATCTGCGAGATGCCATCCTGATCGGGGCGGACTTTTCCAGGGCGAACCTGCGGAATGCAAACCTGGAGGGGGCAGACCTGACCAGGGCGGACTTTTCCAGGGCAGACCTGACCAGGGCAAACCTGCGGAATGCAAACCTGACCGGGGCGAATCTAAATTACGCTTATCTAGGCGATGCGATTCTGTGGAGGGCAGACCTGACCAGGGCAGACCTGACCAGGGCAGACCTGACCAGGGCAGACCTGACCGAGGCGAGCCTGGCCGGAGCAAATCTGAGCCATGCAGACCTGACAAATGCACGCTTGGAGGGTGCAAACCTGTTCGGGGCAACCCTACGGAATGCAGACCTGACCAGGGCGTTCTTAACCGGAGCGAACTTGCAGTCCGCAACCCTGCTCCGTGCGAGGTTGTCTGAGAGTA
>JBDNCP010000094.1:0-19088 GCA_046719575.1 Cyanobacteriota bacterium | reverse complement strand
TTTCATGAATTCCTGATTGTCAGCCATATTCTCCGTCAGCGGGACGCAGGGTTGATGAGCTACACCTGAACAGGCGATCGCACGCTGCGTTCCAAAATCTCAAAAAACGTCTCAAAAAACAGTCTCAGAAAAAGCCTCAAGCAGCAGTCTAAGAAATGATCCAGAACCCCAGCCTAGAAGATCTCTAAAGCACAACTTTGCTAAAGCACAGCGGTTGACGCACAACCACCGCCCTATCAATTTTTTGTCAGGCGATGCGGGCAAACTGTAGCCCTAGGCACGATGCTGCAAATGTTTACCAGATGTAAAGCTTTGGAATTCGAGCTTCATTATTTGGGGCGAAAACTTAGAAGCTGTTTAAGGAGGGAAAGATAGTTGAAACCATCCCTACGAACCTCAAGGAACCTCAAAAAACTAGGGAGGCTTCTTGATGTTTCCGCGCTTGTAGTAGCGACTTTAGTCGCTAGACGCACTGAAAACAGGACTTTTCAAACATCCGCTTAGGGACGCGCTTGTAGTAGCGACTTTAGTCGCCAGACGCACTGAAAACAGGACTTTTCAAACATCCGCTTAGGGCAGACACTCAGAGCAGGCACTCAGGGCAGGCACTTGGGGCTGGAGCAATTGCGACGAGCGATCGCCCCATTGCCCGATTGTTAATCTCCCCACCCCTGATAGCGCCGCACCAGACTGGGCACACTAAGCAGGAGTCTTTCAAGAGACACCCCACTAGCCATTCACCCTGGGTAATTCCTATGCGTCCTCGCTCCACTCCTGGCGCAATTCGCCCCAAAATCAGCACGATGCCCCGCCCCAAAACGGAAGCCGCCGCGTTTCTGGATTTGTACAAGCTCTCGGTCGAAAAGAAGCGCCTCCAGCAAGAGCTTCAGACGCTTGAGATGCGCCGCCAGCAAATTGGCGATCGCCTCTCAGCACTGGACAGCCAAATCGCCAGCCTGGAAACCCGCATCGAATCTTTGCGCGAACAGGAGGAACCGTCGTCTCGCCCGATGCCCGGATTGGCACACCCGATTCCTGACAGTTTTGACATGGTGTTTTTGGAATATTAGGTCATGGTTTTGTAGCTATCGGTGGAATCTTTGCCAACTCTGAAATTCCGGGTTTAACCAGTCAAAGTCACTCAGCAAAACCAGCGCTATGACCACCCTAGAGCTAATTACTAGCTTCGCGTTTGCATTCGTTGTTGTCGGCTTGTTTTTTGATTTGGATGCCACCGTCAAGCGGATCGATCGGCGCACCAAACGCCTGGAGCTTTGCCTGGATCTGATTCTCGATCGCCTGGAAATCGACACTCCGTTTCAGCTTTCCGAGCGGATCAAACAAATTGCGCTTGATCCCAAACGTAAAGTTGAAGCGATTCGACTCTATAAAGAAGAAACGAACGTAACGCTGCGAGAAGCAGTTGATGCCATCAATGCATACATCGCGCAACACCAATCTTCCAGTAATTCGTAAAGTGCGCTGCTTGACGCATCACTACTTCGCATCACTACTTATCGCGTATCCACTCATTCAAATCATTCAAATGAATACAAAGGGCGATCGCCCATGAGACGGGCCTCAGCAAGAAATCGGATCACTGCGTTTTTCAGCGCTTTTCTGCTGCTTGGGCTGTCGGGCTGGGTCTATCTCGAAGTGCAGGGGTTGGGGTTCCCAGACGGGTTTTTGACCGAGCTAGACCGCGCAAAAACTCTACTGGCACGTCTCTTTCTCGGCGTTAGTTTGCCGGTCGCCCTCTGGCTGGGCTGGCTCGGCTGGGTTGCCCCCCATCAGCCCATTGGCGATCGCCTCTATCGGACGGCTGGGGTCTATGGGGCGTTTTTGCTAACACTGGCAGGCATCTATGCCTATCTGCGACAGACCCTCTTGGGTGGCGGTGGGGGTTAGGGATATGTGGCAAGGGGCGATCGCTCCCGTGTCTCTTTGCGGCTACGCGGCTCAAAATTCGGTCGAACGGACTCGCGTGTACTCGCGTGTAAGATAGAAAGCGTTAATTCCATTCGTGCTTTTTCTTAAAAGACATTAGTCAATCCATGTCGAACGCCGTTGCTTCTGCTGCACAACCCGAAGACGAATCCGCCCAGAAGATGTATCTGCCGCGCACTAGCGAATCGGAAACGCTGAAGAAGATTCGGCATACAACTTCTCATGTCATGGCGATGGCCGTGCAGAAGCTCTTTCCCAAAGCCCAAGTGACCATCGGGCCCTGGATCGAGAACGGCTTCTACTACGACTTTGATAGCCCAGAACCCTTTACCGAAAAGGATCTGAAGGCGATCAAAAAAGAGATGACTAAAATTATCAACCGCAAGCTGCCCGTGATCCGCGAAGAAGTATCGCGGGAAGAGGCGGAGCGCCGCATCAAGGAACTGGGCGAACCCTACAAGCTGGAAATTCTGGCGGATCTGAAGGAACCGATTACGATTTACCACTTGGGCGACCAGTGGTGGGATTTGTGTGCCGGGCCCCATGTAGAATCGACTGCCGAACTAAACCCCGATGCGATCGCCCTAGAGAGCGTGGCCGGAGCCTACTGGCGCGGCGACGAAACCAAAGCGCAGCTTCAGCGCATCTACGGCACCGCCTGGGAAACGCCCGAACAACTGGCGGAATATCAGCGCCGCAAAGAAGAAGCCCTGCGCCGCGACCACCGCAAACTGGGCAAAGAACTGGGGCTGTTTATCTTTACCGACATCGTGGGGCCGGGGCTGCCGCTGTGGACCCCGAAGGGAACCCTGCTGCGATCGCTCCTCGAAGACTTCCTCAAGCAGGAGCAGATCAAGCGCGGCTACCTGCCCGTCGTCACGCCGCATATCGCCCGCATCGACCTGTTCAAGACCTCCGGGCACTGGCAAAAGTACAAAGAAGATATGTTCCCCATGATGGCAGACGACGACGAAGCCCGCCAGGATGAAGAGGGCTTTGTGCTAAAGCCGATGAACTGCCCCTTTCACATTCAAATTTACAAGAGCCAGCTCCGTTCCTATCGGGAGCTACCGATGCGGCTGGCAGAATTTGGCACGGTCTATCGCTACGAGCAGTCGGGCGAACTGGGCGGCTTGACCCGTGTGCGCGGCTTCACGGTGGACGACTCGCACCTGTTCGTCACGCCAGAGCAGCTCGATCAGGAATTCCTGAACGTGGTGGATCTCATCCTCAACGTGTTCAAAAGTCTCCAGCTTAAGAACTTCCGCGCCCGCCTCAGCTTCCGCGATCCAGCGCAGGACAAATACATCGGCTCCGATGAAGTGTGGGACAAAGCGGAGAGTGCGATTCGCCGCGCCGTGGAAGCCCTCGGCATGGATCACTTCCTGGGCATTGGCGAGGCGGCGTTTTACGGGCCAAAGCTGGACTTTATCTTCCAGGATGCGCTCGATCGCGAGTGGCAACTGGGCACGGTGCAGGTCGATTACAACCTGCCGGAGCGGTTTGACCTGGAATATGTCGCGGAAGACGGCTCCCGCAAGCGGCCGGTGATGATTCACCGTGCGCCGTTTGGCTCGCTGGAGCGGCTGATTGGCATCCTGATCGAAGAATACGCGGGCGACTTTCCGCTGTGGCTGGCTCCGGTGCAGGTGCGGCTGATGTGTGTGACGGAGGAGCAGGTGCCCTTTGCTCAGTCGGTCTTGGAGCAACTGCGATCGCGCTCCATCCGTGCCGAACTCGACACCAGCGGCGAGCGCCTGGGCAAAATGATCCGCAATGCCGAAAAGGACAAGATCCCCGTGATGGCGGTGATCGGCGCAAAGGAAATGGAAACCCAGTCCCTCAGCATCCGTACTCGCGCCTCTGGTGAGCTGGGTGCGCTGCCTGTTGCTGAAGTGCTGGAGCGCCTGACTGGGGCGATCGCCCATTACGGCAATTTTTAATGGTTTTGGGGGGCAGGATGGGCGACGCGATGTGCTGCTCATCCTGACTTTCTGGGGCTACCCTGCTTGAGATGTCACCCAGGTTACCTACAGGGACACCTCTCACAGCGGATATTAAGGGCTAGGGCTTTGCTATGCGGATGCAGTTCCGATTGGTTTCTCTAGTAAATGGCAGGTCTTGCGGCTGAATGGCGATCGCCCCCCCATTCCAAACTTCTAAATCTAATCACTTTAAAAATGAAAGATACAACTGTAACTGTAATTAAAGGCATTGATGACGCGGCTGCACAAGCCCTAAAAGCGGCAGGCATCGAAACCACCGACGCGCTACTCGAAAAAGGCGCAACCCCCAGCGGGCGCAAGCAGTTGGCTCAAGCGACCGGATTGCCCGAAGCCGATCTGCTGCGCTGGCTCAACCTGGCAGATCTGTATCGCATCAAGGGCATTGGGCGAGAATATGCCGACCTGCTGGAACTGGCCGGCGTAGACACCGTGCCCGAACTGGCCCAGCGCAATCCCGACAACCTGCATCAGCAGATCGTTCGCCTGAACGAAGAAAAGAACATCGTCAAGCTGTTGCCAGAGGCCGTACTCGTTGCCAATTGGGTGGCGCAAGCCAAGGAACTGCCCCGCGTCATTCAGTACTAACCCGCCCTCACCTGTCGCAGCATCAAGCCTGCTGTGGACTGTCTTGATGCTGCGATTTAGCATGAGTTTTCAGTGCCATACGGCTCCAGATCTTGGCCCTGCTTGACCTGCGGCATCCGGTCAATTCTCCTCAGCGGAGCAACGAATGAGGTTACTAGAAGCCTCGCCATGCTGGACGGGCAATTCAAAATCGCAAATCCAAAATTGAGAAGCGATAGAAACTTCCCCGCGCTGATCAGGGCATCTGCATTTTGGGTCTTCCTACGTATAGACTCGCCTTCTGTCGGGGCATTCTAGATCATGTCAGGGAGCGTCATCGGTTTGATGGCTCTGGAAATTGGTTGCCTAGGAGATTGGTCGCCCAGGCAAGCAGTAGGAATCCATCAGAGGGGCGATCGCCCCCGCCATCCCAAAGCCAGACCCCGCCAACCGCTCGATTTGACAGACCCCAACGCTTGGTTCTTTGCCGATGGCAGACTGCCGGAGCTGCCTCGTCCAGATACACCAGCCTGTCCAGATGCAATGGATAAAACGTTCTGTCCCAACAGACAGCTTTTGGCACTATCGCTAGATTTAAGCTGTCATTAGTCTTAAACTGGCACTCAGCGACAGGGTGTGATTAGGATTTTGAGGTGCCACTCCAACCGGGATTTCCATCGATACAAGCCGATACAGGTCGATACAATAAATCGAACACACCGGATTGCCTAATCCAGCTTCCCGGATGAATTTCCAAGACCAAATCTCTAAGACCGAATTTTGGGATTGACTTTGGGATCGACTTTGGGATCGACTTGGGTCAGCGGGTGTTCTTCAACTTGCGCCAGACCGTTTCACACTGAGACGATTGCCTTGGTCTGCCCAGTCGCTCTGCTCGACAGCAGTTTTTTGCACTAGCCGCCGATCGACTGGCATATTCAGGCTTTTCGCACTTGTTCCCTGCAAATTGCTCTGTAGACCTTTTTCCAAGGACTTTTCCCAGATAGTTATTACCCGCGCACGATCGTCACGCTGACATGGGTTCTTCCAAAAAGCCGTCCAACCCTGAGAAACAACTGGCGACTCTAAAACAGACTCTTCAGGCTCTCCGTGAAGAGGAAACTGAGGATGCGCTGGTAGAGGCGGCGATCGCCTATGTCGAAGAAGAATGCGACTATTCGCTCATCTGGGTTGCCTCCTATGACCGGGTGGGGCACTGCCTGCGGGGGCGGGGTGGGCGCGTACCCAATGGCGACACGGGGCCACTGCGGCAGCAGTTTGGGCTGAATCCGGGCGATCTGATGGAGCAGGTGGTGATTCAGCAGCGGCCAATGGGCGTGCCAGATCTGCGCGAAGAGATGCGGGCAGGCGATTGGCGCAAGCTGGCCCAAAAGTATGCCATTCAGGGAGCGTCTATTTTTCCTCTACGGCATCGAGATCAATGCCTGGGCGTGGTGATTTTAGGGTCGTCGCTCTGGGGCGTGTCGCCCCACGCTGACGAACGAACCCGGCTGTCGATGGTGTTTGGGGCACTGGCATCCTCCCTGTTTCAGCTTGAAACTGAACGGCAGCGGCAGCGGACCAAGCGCCCGGCCGAGCCGCTGCTGGCGCTGTTGGGCAAGCTGCGATCGCTCCCTGATCTCTCAGCCCGTCTAGCGGCAGTAGTAGACGAAACTCAGCGCTTTGTTGCCCCCACGCGCACCAATGTCTATTGGTTTGAGGCAGAGCGACGCTACTTTTGGCTGCGGGCCAGCAGTCGCGATGGTAATGGCTATGGCAGTGGGCAAGCCATCACAGGGTTTACTGCTCAGGAAGTCAACAGCTTTTATCAGGCATTGGCGGCTGATCAACTGGTGTCGGTGGGCGAGGCCCATAGCTCGCTTAAGGCAGAGGTGACGGGGCGGCTGATGCAGCAAATCCAAGCGCGATCGCTCTTGGTGGCTCCTATCTTGCTGCACAATGAGCTACACGGCTTTTTGGCCGTCGAGGGCAGCGAACCGCGCATCTGGTCAGACGAGGAAAAGAGCTATGTGCGCGGGGCGGCTCAACTCATTGCCTTGACTGCGCCGCTGGAAGGTATGGAGGAAACCATTCAGCAGGTAAAGCTCGATCAGGCGCTCACGGCTGAACTGTCCACGGCTATCTTTAGCGACTATGACTGGAACCAAACACTGAAGCGGGCCTCTGACTTGCTGAGCCAGCGGCTGCGGGCCGAAACCTTTGCGGTGCTGCTTTACAGTTCCGATCAGGAGGGCTTTGAGGTGGTGTATCAAAGTCATGGGTCGCAGCGGCGCAATTTGCCCCCCTGGCTAGACACCCTCAATCAGGTTGATTGGCAAATGCTGGAGCGCAGCACCGATCCTGTCGGCATTGAAAACCTGACGGAAGACCTGAAGCTGATGGCCTGGCGGCAGGCATTTCTAGATGCAGGACTGCAATCGGTGGTGGTGTGTCATACGGCGATTGGGCGATCGCTCGAAGGGCTGGTGGTGTTGGGCCATGACCTGCCCCGCACCTGGAACCGCGCCGAGCGGGCTGTGTTGCGCGTTGCCAGCCAGCAAATTGGGGTCATCCTGCATCAGTGGCAACTCCAGCGGCAGACCGAGCAGCAGCAAAAGATCAACCAAACCATCCAGTGGGGCATGACCACGCTCCAGCAAATCCACACGCTGGAAGCGCTAGAGCGTTCAGCCATGCAGCAAATTGCCCAAATTCTAGAGGTGCCCCTAGCGGCGCTGATCACCTGGCAGCCGGGTCGCCATCTGGGGTACATTACCGCCGCTGTGGTCGGCAATTCTCGCTTTTCGATTCACCTGGATGCGGCGATCGCCCTCCATTCTGACGCGCTGGTGCAGTGGGCCAAGCACACCGATGGACTCCTGCCGCTCACCGTTGATGACATCGATGCCGAAACGCGCCGCTGGCTCAACGGCAGCGACATTGGGCAAATTCTGGTGATGGCCCTGCGGACGACCCCAGAGCATGAACCCGGCGGCTTGGTCATTGTGGCGGATCACCTGGATCGCTACTGGCATGAGCGCCAACTCAATGCCTTTGGCACCCTCGTTAGCCAGCTTGCTTGGTCGCGGCGCTACCTCATCCTCTCGGAAGCCCTCACCTTGCGACAGCGCCAACTGGAGCAAATCAACTGGTACAAGCATCGACAACTCGAAGAAATCTATCGAGCGCTGGGCATTGGGGTCAGGCGGCTCAACGAACTCAGCAACCAAAAAGACCCCCTGGCCAACAACCGCTATCAGCAGATCGTGCGGCAACTGGGCGGGCTACTGTCGGCGATCGCCCCCGTGTTAAAAAACGAGCAGTGGCAGCTTCATAGCGAGTATGAAACCATGCCCCTGCCTTCGCTGCTCAAGCGGGCGATGGAGCGCGTCGAGCCGCTGATTCGCCAGCGCCAGCTCTGGCATCAGGTGCATAACGAAGAAAGCAGCCTCAACATCGGCGGCGATATCCCCAAGTTGGAACTCGTGCTGCATGAAGTGTTGACCAATGCCTGTCTGCGATCGCCCGCTGGCAGCCGCTTAGACGTGTGGTGTCGCCCGCTGGATGCCCGCTGGCTGGAGCTGTCGATCACCGACAACGGCCTCATCGAACCACGCCTGCTCGAAGAACTGCAAACGGGTCGCCCCGAAGACCTGCTCGCACCCTCTATCCTCGATACGCCACCAGGGCTGCACCTAGAAATTTGCCAGGCTCTCATGCAGCAGATGGGCAGCGAACTCAGCCTATATCAACTCGAAGACGGCCGCATTCTCAGTCGGATGCTGCTGCCCATTGCCTTGGGAATGCCGCCCGATAAGCCAAAACGTTGAATAGTTTGTTGAAGAGTTTCCTGTTGAAGAGTTTCAGAAAACGCGCCCTGGAGGACTCGAACCCCCGACATCAGGTTTTGGAGACCTGCGTTCTACCAACTGAACTAAGAGCGCAAACGAAGCATGTAAAACCTAAAGAGTGCAGACCAAAGCTTTTTCGCTGGTGTTTCACTCAGTCTATCAGGTTGCGATCGCCCAGCCTAGCCCAGTTTTGAAGAATGCTGAGCGATCGCCCCTGCCAAACAGACCTAGTAGCCCTAGAGCGGACGATCGAAGCGCTGCTTCAGGCGGGTTGCCTTGCCCACGCGATCGCGCAGGTAGTAGAGCTTGGCGCGGCGGGCCTTGCCTCGGCGCAGCACTTGGATGCTGGCAACGCGGGGCGAATGGAGCAAAAACACCCGCTCTACCCCAACGCCCTGAAAAATTCGGCGCACCGTAATGGTTTCATTGATGCCGCCATTTCGCATGGCGATCACGGTGCCCTCGTAGGGCTGAACCCGCTCCTTGCCACCTTCTTGAATCACAACTCCGACCTTGACCGTATCGCCGACGTGGATAATGGGCAGATCGGTCTTCAACTGTTCCGACTCAATGGAGCGGATGATCTCCTGGGCTTTCATGGCTCTCTGGCTCTTTGCAAAAACTCACAGTCTTCTATAGTAAACTGCGAGGTCGTTCTCCGTCTAGTGCGATCGCCCTGCGAAATCCAGCTTTCTCACTGGTTCGCTTCTAAAATCTCTGGACGCCTGCGGATCTAGCCCCGGATAAATGCGAATATATTCCACGCCGTGGAGCCAGACAACGTGCAGGGGCGGGTCGCGCATCACGCCCCTGAGCGCCTGGGCACTGGGGAGCTGTCGCTGGAGCTGGTTCACATATAGCACCAGATAGTCTAGCACCAGATGGTCAGCCTCCAGACTGCGGCGAATGCCGACCGTTTTGCCCTGAAAATAGGGCGCAAAGGCTGCCGGATACCAGCTTCCGACAGTGAGGGCGGCGGCGTTTTCCTGCCGATTGAGCCAGACGGCTGCCTGATCCAATCCCTCGCCGTTGCCCACCATGAGAACCTGCTGCGCTGCTTTGGGGCCGCCCAGCAGCGGGTTGAAATAGGTCAGGAAATAGGGCGCATGATGTCCCAGCGCAACCAGATGCAGCACGACCAGAAGGGCGATCGCCCCGCTTGCCAGACTCGTCAGCTTGCCGCCCTGCCTGCGCCGCCGCCAGATCCGCAGCCATTCCCAAAGTTGCAACCAGCCCGCCGCCGCCAGCCACGCCAGCGCCGGAATCGTCGGCAGGATATAGCGATCGAGCTTGTTGTCGCTGAGAGACAGCACCGCCAGCATACAAACCGCCACCAGCAGTAGCGCCACCAGGGCAGGCACTTGAGCAGGCACTTGGGGCAGCCGCTGGCGCAGCCTGGGCACTGTCAGCCCCACCAGCCCCACCAGCGCCACAGACAGCCCCAGCAGCAGCAGCGGCGTCAGCCGATAGAGCAACACCACTGGATAAAACGACGCGCCGATGCTGTCGACTGTTTGCCCCCAATAGAAAAATTCGCCGCGCTCGGTTTCTTCTTTCAGACCTTCTATCAATTGGTTGATCGTGCCCAGCGGAGATACCCAAAGCGCGGGCCAGATGGCGAATCCCGTCATCAGCGCAGTGCCCAGCCAGGTGGTCAGCGTTTTGCGCTGCGATCGCCAGCCCTGCGGCAAAAACTGGGGCCGCCACTGCCCCCGCTCGATGCAAACCAGCCACAGGGCGATCGCCGGCAGCACCGACAGCGTTGTAATTTTCGTGCTAGCCGCCAGCCCCAGCGCTACGCCAGACCCCAGCAGCGCCCGCCGTCTGCCTGTTCCTGCCAGCGCGCGCAGCAGCAGCAGTACCGACAGCGTCAAACACTGAGTTTGCAACACGTCAGTCAGCAGCAAGCGCTGGTAGCCCAGGAAAAACGGCTCCAGCGAAAGTATCACAATGCCCACTAGGGCGATCGCCCCTCCCAGCAAGCGCCGCGCCTGATCGAACAGCAGCACCATGCCAATCGACGTGACGACAGCCTGCAAAACCCGACTGACGCAATACAAACTCAGCGGCAAATCTGTTTGCAGCGGAAAGCTGTCCCAATACTGCATCAGCGACGGCGAAACCTCTGGCAGCACGCCCAGCCGACCCAGCCCCCAATGCAACCCGCCGCCTGCCGCATTCAGCCACATCAGCGGCACGCCGGGGTGATGCCACTGGTAGGTGTCTGCCCAGGTGCCGCTGATCAGATGCTTGCCAAAGGCTAATCCTCGCTCTAGCCACTTGGCTTCATCGGTGGTGATGGGAACCGAGACAGCCGCCAGCCGCAGCGCCAGAGAAGCCAGAAACAGAAAAGCCGTCAGCAACCGATGAATCTGGGAAGATTGCAGCCGTTTTGGGGCAGGCTGGCGGCGCAGAAAGTTCATGAGGGGTCAGAGGCGTGGAGTGTGGAATCTTTTGGGCGGGTGAATCGGCTGCGGAGGCGGCTGAGATAGCGACCGATGTAGAGATGGCGGACATCCGGCGTGAAGTAGGAGAGCGTGGGCAACTCTGGACGGCGGCGGACAAAGACGACATACACATCGTTGGCAAACACTGGACGGAAGCCGCAGCGTGCCAACTGAAACAGCAGCGCCTCCATCGGCAGCGTCATTCCCTTATGCAATAGTAGCCAGCTATAGCGGCTGGGCGATCGCAAAAAGTCTGCATAGCCCTGAACCTGCCCTGGAAACGCTAGCCGAAACTGGGTCGGCGCGGCGATTTGCTCCTGCGGCTTGAGGCGATCGCGCACAAAGTCGATAGTTGCCGTGGTGAAGGCATCCTGCAAGAGCGATCGCAGCAGGCTGAATTCCGCTTCTTTTGCAGCCGGAAACAGTTGCACGTAGCTCAGCGCCACGCCCACCAGCCGCTTATCTTTGCTGTCGGGTTCTTTGTGTTTGATCAACGCCACTCGGTCAACTTGGAAGGTCAACTCGGCAAATAATCGGTCGGGCGATAGCCAGCTTGCGGGAATTTGCGCCTGATAGAGCCGAGTGGAGTCGCTGGTGTAGGCGATCGCCAAATTCGCCAAATGACCATTTACCAAGCACTTCAGACTATTCAGCACATCTGGCTCGGTCGCCCAGATCTGAGAGACCTGAAATTCTGCCAGATAGTCGCCTGCGGTCGGCGCGAGGGGCAGATCGACTGTTGATGTGGTGACGGGCCCGGTCCAGCGGTGGGCGGCATCGGCTTTAGTCTGGGCACAGTCGCGCCGCTGCCAGCCCAACCCCCGCAGCGGTTCACAGAAGTTGTAAATCGACACCTCCGAGGGTGGCGGGTTTTGCGCCCGGTAGCGGTCTTGAGAATGCCATTCCAAAAGCTGTTGCAGCGTGGCAAACTCCAGCACTTGACCTGGCGGTGGTGCATCCAGAGAGAGGCGATCGCCATAACGCTGCACCAAGTCTTGCTGCATCTGGTCAAACCGCTGCTGAAAAATCTCGCAGCCGTCGTCATACAGCGCTCGATCCAGCCTCATGGCTTCCCGAATCCGCGCCAGTGTTGCTGGCGGAATCTCGCTGAGGGGCGTTTTGGACTTGGCCACGTTTTCGCGACGGCTGTTGACAATCGGCTTCCAGCCAAAAATGTAGGACAACAAAAATAGCGACTCTTGAAACCGTTCCAGAATTCCCGCATAGGCGCATTGGTAAAGGCTCTTTTGCGCCAGCGCTAGCGCTTCCTCCGGCTTCAAGCTGTCGATATCGTATTGCAGCAGTCGGGCAATGTGGTAGACCTGCACGTTTTTGCCGACGCGCCCTGGTCCTTCACCCGTAGCAAATTCCTCTAGCGACATCTGGCTGACGGATTCGTAACAGGGATCGTCGGGCGTGCGGCGGATATATTCGTAGTGCGAAATCACCCGCGACACAGGTTCGCGCAACACGGTGACTTTGAGCAGGCTTTTGCCCGCCAGCAGACCCGGCAGATTCACAAAGCCCAAATGCCCGCGAAACAGGCGATATTCCCGCAGTTGCTCCGGCGTATAGCCGGCAATCTGGTTGGACAGGGTGGCTGGACAAATCTCTTCGCAAGCAAAGTAGTCTTCCAGGATTGTCCGAAACGTCATCCCTGCCGTTTTGGGAATGTGGCAGAAATAGAGCGTGTCGTCGGGCTGCAAGTCGTATTGAGCAGGGAAATTTCTCATCGGTCACCAGAGCGATCGCCAAGCCGCCGCATTACGGTAAAACTATACCAGGCCTAAATAAACCCGGTTCAGATTATCCAAGCTAGAACATCCAGACTAGAACATCCAGACTAGAACATCCAGACTAGAATACCTAGGCTGCTGATCCAAGCTAAACCAAGCTAAACATTGATCCAGGCTAAAAGATCCAGGCTAAAATTCCTAGGCTAGAACAATGGCCCGCTGATCTTCTCTGACAGCTTGCGGCGATTGATCCGTTTCCCCGCAGCAGCAATCTCAAGCTGGGCGGCGGCCGTGTAGGCTTCGGCGACCTCAGTAGCACTGCCAATCATCTTGACATGGTGGTCTTGAATCCACAGCGCGCGATCGCAAATTTCCGAAACGCTCGTCATAGAATGGCTCACTAGCACAATCGTTACGCCGCTGTTGCGAAACTCTGCCATTTTGTTGATGCACTTTTGCTGAAAGCGGATGTCGCCCACGCCCAGCACCTCGTCGATCAGCAAAATCTCTGGGTCGAGGTGCGCCACAACCGAAAAGCCCAGCCGCGCCATCATGCCTGTGGAATAGGTGCGAATCGGCCGCTCAATGAAATCGCCCAGTTCTGAAAACTCGATAATTTCCTCCAGCCGCGCCTTCACTTCGCGGCGGGTCAGCCCCAGCAGTACGCCGTTGAGCAAAATATTCTCGCGTCCGGTCAGCTCTGGATGAAAGCCGGTGCCCAGCGCCAGCAGCGGCGAAATCCGCCCGCGCACAATCACGCGCCCACTGCTGGGCTTTAGCACACCTGCGATCAGCCCCAGCGTGGTGCTTTTGCCCGCGCCGTTGTAGCCCACAATGCCAAACTTCTCGCCGCGATAAACCTCGAAGCTGATGTTGTTGAGCGCCTCAAACTGCTGTCTGCGGAGGGACTTCAGGTTGTGGGGAAAATTAAACATCAGGTTCTTGACCCCACGGACGTGGTGATACATCGGGTAGGACTTATAGACCTGATCGAAGCTGATAACCGGTTCTTGCATGACACATCCGCAGGCTGTAGACGACTGCGCTCTTCTCTCTGCGCTCTCTTCGATGGAAAACTGTACCTCTTGAAGGCCAGGTTGCCAGAGGCGATCGCCCAATGCTTGAGCCACGATTAGCTAAAGCATTCAAGTGGTTTGAAAACACTTGCTAGCGAGAATCTAAAGCCAATCTTAAAAACATGGCTTCCCAAGGCTGATAATACTCTACTCCTGCCCGCTTCGACATCCGGCAAGTTCGTAGCATCTTCAGGGCTGCTCAAAGGGGCAGCGGGGGGCGATCGCACGGTTGACCATCAGCCCTTGCCCCGCGCAGCGGAGGCTGTCTCGATTTGCGATTTTGGATTTGCGATTCCAAAACTGAGAATCAATATCAGTCCTGGTGTTATCAGTCCTGTTATTAAAAGATTTGGTGAAATTTGGGGCGGCTGTGATCCCGCCGATAGGTTAGAGCTAACCTTTGCATCCTCACGAGGTAAGTTCTAATGAAAGTTGAGCGTCCGAATGCAAAACCGCTAACCCGCGAAGATTTGGAAAACCTGGATCACCTCAAAGCTGTGATTGAAGGGGCGATCGCCGATGGCGTGTTGACCGCAGACGAGCAAGCCAGAATCCAACAGATCATCAATCACGACCATGTTGTGAGTCCGCAAGAGATGGAGCTAGTGCAAACGCTCATCTGGGACAAGCTGAGCAGCGGCGAATTAATGCGGGATTGGGGCTGATGGCAATGTTGGATGGATGATTTTGGATGGGTGAGAGCAGGCGAAGAGTTCTAGGCTGCGATATCTAGCTCGCGAAGGCTTGCTCAGGTTGGACATCAGCATCAGGCCAGCGGCAGCGAAAACTGAAACGTGCTGCCCTTGCCCAATTCACTTTCTACCTCGATTTCGCCCCCTTGAAGCTGCACCAGCCGTTGGGAAATCGCTAGACCTAGCCCTGTGCCGCCAGAGTGCCGATTGCGAGAACGATCGGCCCGCCAAAACCGCTCGAAGACGTGGGGTAAGTCTTCTGGCGCGATGCCCTGGCCTGTATCGCTGACGGCGACCCAGACATGGGTTTCTGTATGCCAGACGCGCAGCGTAATTTTGCCGACGGGCGTGTAGCGCAGCGCATTGCTTAGCAAGTTGACGAGAATCTGCTCGACCCGTCCGGCATCGGCCAGCACTAGCGGCGTTTCGGGCGGATATTCCAGGCAGATCAGCGGGCCGTCGCCGGTCAAAAGCTGGTCAGAAAAACGCTGCACCACTGAGGTCAGCAGTGGGTACAGGTCCATCTGCTGGGCATCGATGGGCAGATAGCCCGTTTCAATCTTGGAGAGTTCTTGCAAATCGTTGACCAAGCGGCGCATTCGGACAGTTTCTTTGCCCAGCAGTTCATAGACTTCTGGAGTCGGGGCAATGGTTCCATCGGCTAGTCCCTCCAGATAGCCTTCTAGCACCGTCAGCGGCGTTCGCAGCTCGTGGGTCAGGTCGGTCACTAGGTCGCGGCGGCGCTGCTCTACGCCCTGGAGATCGGCTGCCATTCGGTTAAAGCTGGCAGCAAGCTGGTTTAGCTCTGGGATTTCGCTGGCGGGAACCCGTTCGTCGAGTTTTCCGGCGGCAAATTTCTGCGTGATCTCTTCCATCTGAATCAGCGGCTGCACAATTCGCTTGGCGACCAGATAGCTGAGCGCTCCGGCGGCGCTAGCTCCCAGCGCCATCGACCAGAGTGCGCCCCGGCTCCAGGCAAACTCAAAGCCGCGCACTAGCTCGGTTCGCAGGGTGCGAATGCTGATCACGCGCCCTTCGATGTGCTGGAGATACACCACAAAAAAGCGGGGCGACGACACTTTGCCGATGACCGTCAGCGTCACCAAGCCCACCAGCATCACGGCAAAGTGAGAGAGGAAAAGGCGCGATCGCAGGTCAGGCTTGGCCATGCCGTGGTTGGATTTGGGGTGAAACGCGATTCAGGTTAGGGCTGGTAGATCAGGGCTGATAGACCTGGGCAGGGAGTCCCTGCTGCTGGAGGGAGGCGGCTAGATCGCGGGCGCTGGCGGCATCGCCAAATACGCCAAGCTGGATTTTTGCCCCATTCTCAAAGTTGCGAACCCAGGCATCGCTCACCACTTCGCGGGCTTGCTCCAGGCTGCGATCGCCACTAAAGTCCACTACCACATAGTAGCGATTTGACGCGGCAGCCGCAGGGGTAGGGGCGATCGCAGGCTGTCGGGGCGCAGTAGCTACCTCCTGGGGCACGGTGGGTTCAGGGCTGGGCGCAGGGCGAGGGGCTGGCTCGGCTGCTCGGCTGGCAGGGCTGGGGGCGCTAGATCGGGGTGCAGGGGCAGCAGCGGTGGCAGTGCTGGGACGGCTCTCACTGCGAGAACTGGAGGCACTGGGCTGAGGGCGGGCTGGGCTGCTGGTTCTGCTGGCGGGGCGAGTCGGGGCTGGGTTAGAAGACGGGCTTCTATCAGCAGATTGGAACGGTGCAGATTGGGACGGTGCAGATTGGGACGGTACAGATCGGGAGGGTGCAGATCGGGACGGTGCAGATTGGGACGATGCAGATTGGGACGATGCAGCAGGCCGCTCTGTCAAAGGTTCGGCTGGGGCCGCAGGAGCCTCGGCCGGCAGCGGTGAACCCGACAGAACGGGCGATTCGGCGGCCGAATCGGCCCCAGCCGATGGCTCGTTCAGAATGGCACTGCGCCCACTGGGGAGCGTACTCAGCGTATCCAGGCTGACCTCAGGAAACTCCTGGGCAGACAAATCGGGAGAAATGCTGCTATTCCCAGTGCCTGCATCCGCCGACAGAGTGCTGTCTGTGCCTGCATCTGCTCCTGGCGTAGAACCGTCTGCTGTTGTGCGAGACGTGTCCCCCAGCCCAATCACGCCCAGTCCAGCCGGATTCATCACCAGGTAGCCAAAGCTAAGGCTCGACAGCAGCAGCAAAATCATCGAGCCGATGCCCAGCGGGGTCAGCAGGCTTTGCAGCATTCCCGGCTCTTGCTGGCTGGCTCGCAAGTCGCGTTCGTCTTCGGTTAGGTTTCGCAGCAGATACTCCGAAGATTCCAGGTAATCATCTGGCTCTGCTTCTAGCCCGGAGCCTGGATAGAGGTCATGATCGGGTGGACGATGCAGCGGAATTGCGCCAGAGTCGGCTGTGGGGGGCACCCTGTGTTGAGGGGCGATCGCCCCACCCAGTAGCAATTCTGGGCGAGGGTCTGGATTGGGTGCATACCTCAGATCGGGCAGTGCGCGGTGCAGATCGGTATTTCTGTCTGCATCTGGCGCAAGACGGAGAGAGGGACGAGGTTCGGCAACACCGCTCGGCGATTCGTTCCAGCTAGATGGGAGCGATCGCACGTCAGCCGGAGGGGGCATCAGGTCTGATCGTCGATTGTTCTGAAGCGCAGGTGCAACACCCCGACGACCTTGCTGACGACGATAGCGGGCTAGTTCATCTTCTAACCGCAAATCCAGATTCTCAAAAATAGCTTGCAGCGCTGGATGGAGCGACGTAGACGGACTAGATTGGGACGGGGTAGCGGGTGAGCGACGCATCGCAGAACTCCTGCCAAGGCTGAATTTAAGTAGCGATATTATGAAAAGCGGTTTGTTTAATGAAACACTAGTTGCTTAGTACCGTTCAAATCAGTACCGTCGTAGATTAACGTTGTTCCAGGTTTGTTCCAAGAATTCCAGATCATTTGGCTATCCTGGAGCCAATCTTTTAATACAGACAGAAGCCGCTGGATAACTGCGACCGAGGAAATTTTAGCGAAAATTGCCTGTTCGATACGAGGCTTTATGCACAGAGCTTCAAGCACAGGGGTGTATGTACGGATTTGAATCAACACCTTGCCCGCTATCACACAGAGACTCGGTAGAGACTCAAAGGCTTGGTTGACTGACAAATCTCTCTGCTTAGGCTAGGTTGAGCAACGTCAAATCAAGTACCAACGTAAGCTCAGTTGGGTTACGCTGGCGCTAATCCAACCCACGAGAGCATGAAGATTGCAGGCGTTTTGTCCGTCAATCAGCTCAGAGGCAGAGTTCGGTGAACCTTAATCACGCGCCAATCGTAGCGCACCCCGACTATCTACCCAACTTACCCAACTATTCCCAACTATTTATAATTCTCGTTCAAAACGGCTACTTGAAATTGTAATTAAAGAATCAGCCCTTGTTGCATTCGCAATTCACAAAAACTTGCTCCCATGACATTTCAATCTCTCCAGCGTGTTTTAGGCAACCTTGATCAACAACCATCCTGGCGATCGCACCGACAAATCCAACAGGTTCTCACGGTCTGGCCCGAGTTGGTCGGCCCGGCAGTGGCGGCCCAGACTCGTCCGTGGGCCCTGCAAGCGGGGGTGCTTCAGGTGGGCGTTTCTAGCTCTCCCTGGGCGCAAACGCTGATGTTTGAGCGGCTCCGAATTTTAGAAAAGCTGAATACTCGATTGCCCTACTCGATTACCGATATCCGTTTTTCCACGACCTGGTGGCATCGGCGATCGCTCCACAGCCCAGCCGAGTTGCAGACCGAATCAGCGCGAGTCTGGCGCGAACACCCCAGCCGACTGGATTCGCCAGCGGGCGATCGCCCCCACCACAGCGCGGTTGCTCAGCCCGCCGACCCCCAATCCGCCTTTCGCGCCTGGGCAAACCAGATGCGATCGCGCACTGCCCAGATGCCGCTGTGTCCTCGCTGCCACTGCCCCACGCCCCAAGGAGAACTTGAGCGCTGGTCTTGTTGTGGGCTATGTGCAGCAAAGCAATGGTAAAGCCAAAATCGTAAAACCGTAATTTCACGACTCTTTCACAGTAATTTCACTATGACGGTCTTTGCGGAGGGCTGCTAGCCTTTAAACAGCTATTTCGTGTGCTGATAGAGTTTTTATCCAGACGGTCAATGCAGCCTGACCATGCAGCCTGAAAAGAACAGGTTTGGGGCGTTTGGGTGGATGATTTTGGATGTTTCTTATGGCGATCGCCCGTCGGTTGTCCGCTCACTGTTCTGTTGCGGGCAGCAGTTCTATTCATCTATCGCTCGTGTTTCAAAAATTTCCGATCTTTGCCTTTGTTTACAGTTCTAAAGTTATTATTTTCAATTCTTAAAGGCATCTGAAGAAAATCATTTTCGCCTCACGCAAATCTCATTTTCTCATGATCCCCGGTCGGTTTTAGGCAAAACTACGGGGTTTATTAGTATGCTTCAGTAAACCAGGAGAATTCTAATATTTAGAGATCTCTTGGAATCTGAAGCTAAAAACAATCTAAATACTTACTTTTTATTTGGGATCGCTGAAAGGGTTGCCTAGTCTGCAAAGCAGCGATTTTCTGATGAATTTTGAGCAAATTTGTTGACTCAAAATGGTAGAGAAGATCTGGTCTTTGCCTCTCCTTTACCGCTCCTCTCGAAATGGATGATTTACATCAGAGCATTTCCTTCTGCCGTCGTTGTGCCCACTATCACATTGAGGGGCGACGCGGCGGTCACTGCCAACTGTTAGGGGTTCCTGTGCAGGGTGCTTGGG
>JBDNCP010000093.1:0-19629 GCA_046719575.1 Cyanobacteriota bacterium | reverse complement strand
GTCCAGCAAAGCCATTATCTTTACAGACCGATCTCGGCAGCTCAGCGTTATTGGCAAATAAGGCATCACACTGGACAGCCCTGCGCTGTTGGTGCGCTCAATGAAAGGAAATCGCTGGCCGTTAAGCGTTGCCCTCTTGCCTTACCGTTACTAGAAGTTCTGAGAGAGTTTGAGCGGCTCCATGAGCATCAAAAGGCGACCATACAACTGCCTCAGTAGCTTCTAACTCTTTCAATAATAAGTTTTCTTGAGTCTGAGTCTCTATTGTTTGTAATTCACAGCCTTCCTCTTTAGCAACTGCAAGTAAGAGGAAATGAATAAGGCGTAGCTTATCCTGATGTGAAAGCTGACTAACTAAAGGAAATAATTCAGTAAGAGGCATGACTGTTAGAAGTGTGCTAGCTTAATGAGGCTGAGTTTCAGGAAAGTCTGATTGAGCAGATTTTTTCATTGCTAATTCAATCACAAACCAAGCTTTGAACTCGAAACAGTTATTCAACAGTTGTTAGCTCCTCCTCAAAATCGTCAACTATGCTTGACTGTCCTTGCTTATCGATATCCTGTTTGATTACTCTTTTAGAGAGTTCACGACTAACTGCTTTTGCCCTCTCATCAAAAAACTTGTCGTAGTTATCATCCCAAATACCAAAAGTATCTAAGTCTTCTATTAGATGAGTTTTCATAGTAGCTTCTAGATTCGGATTTATATCTCGAAACTTAGCCATATATATTGATGGTGCTTTCGCTCTGATCTCTCTCTTATTGAGAAAATCATCAACTATCGTGATATTCAAAATATGGTTAATGCGAAATTCCCCATAATTTTGCCTCCTTAAATATGCTTTTGGAAAGAAGTGATGATAGTTCTTACTATTTGCTTGCTTCAGCCAGTAGTTGCTGATATTAACTATAGAGTTATCGCTAAAAGACTTCGGCTGTAGATAAGCATATATACATAGGATCGCTTTGATGTAGCTTCTGGCTGCGCTAAACCAGCCATTATTTTTAATGAATTCATCTGACGTATCAATTGACCAATCATAACTAGGTAATTCGCCTGCAAGAATTTGGTCTATCCTTTTCACATCCTGAGCTAGTTTGCTTTCTACAGCAGATGAATACCGACCAGATAAAGAACATCTCCAGAAAAAATCTTCTAAAAACCTCTGCTTATCCCCAGTGGGCCTGTCAGGGTGATAAAAGAAGAAATATGAAAAAGGGGCAATCAAAGCATTATAGGGAAGTAGCTGAGAAACTGGAATCCTATAATAGCTCCTGAAATACTCCACGGTTCGTTCTATCGAATCTTTCACTTTGTCCCAAACGCTTATGAAATCATCTTTGTCAAGCCCCAGAATAACCTGTCTTTTGCACTCTTTTGAGAGAATAATTGAAACGGTTTGCAAGACAGTGGCATCTGAAATCGTCTCATAATCAAAAGGCTTTAGATTATCTAGTAGCTCTTGGAACTTCTCTGATAAATCAAACTGTCTTTCATGATCAAATGTTTTAGCTACCATTATCTCAAACAGCGATAATGGCTTGCCTCCAACATTAATTCGCGTGAAAATTTCCGTAGCTATTTCTATGGGGGCGTCTTTAACTTGAATTATTGAATATTGATAACTCTCAATTCTGTTTTTATAGGTTCTAAGCTTTTCATGATGTTTTTGAGGATATGACGCTAACACCATGAAGTCGCCTGTTAGCAAATCAAGAATGCTGATTAAATTCTCTGCATCTTTTCCGTCAATATCGGTGATGACGATTTGATCAGACTCCTCAGACTCTAGATCAATAAATATCTTGGAAAAGTCATCCTCTCGACCATCTTCTCTAACCAGAGTAATTCCCTTGAGACTTGCGAAAAGGCTTGTTAGCCTTTGCTGCCCGTCTAAAACATAATCAACAAACTCACCCGGCTCTGGCTCCGGTAGAACTTGCTTGCCAATATCTTTGACGGAGCGAAGACGCTCTTTGGTACGCCAAAAAATGAAAGTACCGATTGGATAGCCTTTGATTACGCTATCTATGAGACCAGCCGACTTCTGCATCGTCCACACGAAGTCTCTTTGAAACTGTGGAATCTTGATTTGCCCTTGCTCAATTGCCCCTACCAAACTTGGGAATGTCTTGGTTTGGGGTTCTGGCAACTGCATCTCAAACTCCTCAGCCAATTCTAATCAAATCACACTTCATTATAGCCTTGCTCAACCTAGGGTTGCTAGAAGCCATCCTCTAACCTTTAACTCACACAGAGGTGGCTGAATGTATGCCCAAACCGAGGAATTAAGCCGTCCAACAGTTGATCTCACCTGCCATCCATAACTTTGGATGATGCAGACAGCTTAGCATACGGTCGGGTGCAGTGCAGTGATTTTATGTTGTGTCCCCACTCTCCCGATAATCATCGGGATCCTCCGTGACCAGCCCCCCAGGGATCCTCTATCCCAAAAGCCAGCTATCTATCAGGGCTGGCAACATAACGCTGGCAACATAACGGTTGAACTCACCCGCTTTTATATAGGTATTTCTCCATTCCCAAAGCGTATTTCAATGCTCTAACAATAAGTGCATGAGAGCCCGTGGAGTACCAATAGACTGATATGGGTATTGTATCGCCATCAATCATTTTAAGCACAATACGATTACTACCTTCTTCGTCGCTTTTATCTGGATTGTCTTCGGTTTCTACATTTTTTATATCCTTTGTCTTGTACCTTCCAACTTCTTTGCCATCAAGTTCATAAATTAGATAACCTGACCTTCTATCGACCACATAGGCTCTTCGGTCTGGGTTTCTAAACATATCTTTACTGCGATAGATCCTAAACTTACTTTCATCTTGTTCTATAGTCCATTCTCCATCTAGTATAAGTATCGGCTGATCTTTGAGGAATTCGAATACTTCACGCTCCAGCCTCAAAAGACTTATTATTGACCCTTTGGCAAAGGGTATTTTTTCGCCCCTAACTTGATTCCCTTTCTTGATCCACAAAAATAATTCAGGAGTTTTTTGTTGTTCTAGGGTCTCTACACCTGTGACTTCTGATAAACGGAAAGTTTGTTTGTTTGTGTTAGAGAAACGACTATTTTCTACTTCTAATGTATTAGCCGTTTTGTCAAAAGTAAATTTGCTGAACAAAAACGATCTGTATAACCTAACCAGTCCATAGAATAGTACAATAAGCCCTACGATGTAGCAGAAGATAGACAAATCACCGCTCCCCTGCATAAATTCACCGCTCCCCTGCATAAATGAAGCTAGAATTTTGGGTGCGATGCCTAGATATGAGAGCATCAAAATAGCAACTCCAGACATAGCCAAGATCCACGCCAAGAATTGCTCATCTTGATATGTGGTTACAATTAACAGGCGATTAGAATTATGGTCTAAAACTTTGCTTTTCATTGCAACATACACTAGTAATTAGACTGATCACGTCTGCCTATCTACCCTCTAGAGGGGATTTAGGCTGAAATCTGTCTGTCTAAGATTCCAAATTGGGGAGATAGGCTGGTTGAGATCTGTCTAAGATCCCAAGTTGGGGAGATAGGCAGACTGTGATCTGTATAGTACCCCTGATTCCGGGAATTAGGCAGAACACTTCAGCAAGTCTTCAGATAATAAAAAGTGATGGAATATGGTTGAGCGTTGGCGAGGTCTTTGGGAGCAAAATCGCTTCTCCATAAGCGCAAAAGGGGGCGATCGCCCTCCTCTTCATCAGAAGAGCGATCGCCCCTTTCTTACTCAGCCTTACTCATTCCCGGCGGCCGTTGGGCGCGAGTCGCGGTGGAGGCAGCGCAGCACTTCGCCCGGTTGTTCGGCATTGAGGACGATGCCGTGGGGCGGGAACTGGAGGGCGCGGCTCCACTCGAAGCGTTCGGCATAGCGGAGCAGGTGGAGGCGGTCGATGGCCAGTTGCGCGTCTTCGGGTGTGCCGATGATGTAGTGGCGCAGGCGGCGACGGCGGGGCAGTTCGCAGGTGAGCGGGGGCAAGGAGAACTGGGTCGCCTCCGAGAAGGGAGACGACCAGGTGTATTGGATGGTGAGCATTTGGGGTTTCCTCCAGGAAACGAGTGGGTAGGAAACCCCGAAATATTGGCCGCCCACGGACGTGAAGCGCTGGGACAGGGCGGCCTACAATGGACGCAGCCCTGAGACAGCCGGTACTGTCGAGGGGTCAGGCGTTGGTAGGTGTTGCGAGCATCTACCAATGCCGTAAGTGACTAAACGACCAAGATTTCGGGGAAGGTCGGCTGCGAAAGTTGGAAAAATCACAGCTTGATGGACGATTGTAGTAGAGATGATCGGGCGGCGCAAGCGAATGTTAGATTTTCAGCACAGTTTTGAGATTGGCTTCGGCGCAGAGGCTCATGGGTCTTACGTTTGCGCTTGCAGCTGGGGCTAGTGGGCGTGGGCCTTGCGGCGCTCTGCAAAAAGCAGACGCAAGATAGGGATGTCTGCAAGGGAGGTTGGGCGGCGGATCTGCTAGACCGTTCTGTTGGGTTTGTCAGGTTGTCGGGTTGTCAGGTTGTCGGAGTGAGGCTATGCAGATGGCGCTAATGGATCTCGCTGTAGGGGCTGCCGTTGGGTGGCCCTTTTGCTATAGGTAGTATGTTGACTGCGCCGCTCCTCTGACACTTTAGCGACTTCAGCACACCCCAATGGCGATCGCCCTCTTGCTCCATCAGCACGCCACCGAGCGCCCCGACATACCCGCCCTCATCGATGCGAAAGCGGGGAAGACGGTTTCTTTTGCGGCGCTGGAGCGGCAGTCGGTGCAAATTGCAGAACGATTGCAGCGGGCGGGATTGCGGGCGGGCGAGGCGGCGCTGGTGCTGGTGCCGGTGTCGGCGCGGCTGTATGCGGTGCTGCTGGCGCTGTTTCGGCTGGGGGCGATCGCCCAGTTCATTGACCCATCCGCCGGACTCGACCACCTAGAGCGCTGCTGCACGCTGCATCCGCCCCGCGCCCTCATCGCCACCCCAAAGGCCCTCCTCCTCCAGCTAAAATCCGCTGCTCTCCGCCGCATTCCGCTAAAATTCTCTACCCATCGCCTCCTTTCCCGCTCCGCCCCCCTCTCTCCCTCTCTCCCTCCCTCCTTCCCCGCCGACACCCCCGCCCTCCTCACCTTCACCAGCGGCAGCACTGGCCAGCCCAAAGCCGCCCTCCGCACCCACGGCTTTCTCCTAGCGCAGCACCGCGCCCTGTCCCACAGCCTGCACCTGACCCCAGGCGAAACGGATCTATCGACGCTGCCGATTTTTGTATTGGCAAATCTCGCGTCTGGTGTCACCAGCCTGCTGCCTGCTGTGGATTTGCGCTATCCCGGCAAGGTGAATGCAAGGCGACTGCTGCGCGATATCCGACGCGATGCACCAACGAGTACGGCTGCGTCTCCGGCGCTTCTAGACCGTCTGACGGCAGAGTGCGAGGCAAGCGGACAAAAAATTCCGGAATTTCGGCGGATTTTTACCGGGGGTGCGCCCGTATTTCCGGGACTGCTGCAACGATTGGCGGCCGTTGCGCCCAATGCTCAAGTCACGGCCGTCTATGGCTCTACCGAAGCCGAACCCATTGCCCACGTTGCCTATGCCGAGATTCAGCCCGACGACCTGACCCGCATGACCCAGGGAAAAGGGCTGCTGACGGGGCCGCCCGTGCTGGAGATTGCGCTGCGAATTGTGGGCGATCGCTGGGGTACGCCGATTCCTGCCCTGACAACTGCCGAGTTTGACGCACAAACCCTGCCAGCGGGCGCAGTGGGCGAAATCGTCGTCAGCGGCGATCACGTCCTCCCTGGTTACTTGCACGGGCAGGGTGACGCAGAAACCAAGTTTCGCGTAGATGGGGTTCCCTGGCACCGCACGGGCGATGCGGGCTATCTGGATGAGCGGGGTCGGCTGTGGCTCTTGGGACGATGTAGCGCTAAGCTGACGGACGCATGGGGTACGCTTTATCCTTTTGCGGTAGAGGCGGCAGCCCAGGCACAGCCGGGTATTCATCGATCGGCACTGGTGGCACATCGGGGTCAGCGGGTGCTGTTGATAGAATGGGCAGCGCGATTTCCCGACGCAGCGCGATCGCCCGCGTTGCAGTCTTTGAAGGCGGCATTAGACTGGGCCCAGATTCACCAGTTTTATCCCTGTAAAATTCCGGTAGACAAGCGCCACAACGCCAAAGTGGACTATCCCGCCATAACACGACTGCTTGACCGACTGTGATGCTGAGCCGACGGTGATCCCCGAATGAATGAACCTACTTCTCCTACGGTGTATCGAATGAGCCTGCGGGAAGGCGGGGCGATCGCCCTCGGCGGTCTGCTGGTGATCGTCGGCGGCATCGTCGGTCTGGGCGACAAAGCCATTCGCAATGCCACCGACCCGGCGCGGGCCGAGGCGATCGCCCAGAGTATCATGAACTACCGCATTCCTGGCAAGGTGACGGGATTGTTTGGCATCAATATTGGCAGCGTCAAAATGGGTGTGGTGACCAATGCACCCCAAGACATGTCTTCTAGCGTGCCGTCTGGCGTGTCATTAAGCTCATCCTCTCCCATTCAATCTAACGTGTCTTTTGATGAGTCATTAGATGAGCCTGCGGAGTTGCCAGATGCATCACTACAGCATTCGGGCGATCGCACACGAGTTGATCTGCTGGTGGCCCGCACGCCCCTCAGCGCCCGTTCTCGGATGAATCATGCCAGCGGCGAATCCGACTTTAACCTCCTGTCGCTGCCGGGAGTTTCCATTTCTTACGAAATTCAGGGTGAATTTCAGCCCATAACCAGCCGCGAACAGCCCGAAGTTCTCTGCAACGTGCCCACGCTGATCAATATTGAGGAAGGGAATGCGCTGCTCGAAGACTCGCCCCGCCCCGTTCCTGCCATTCGCTATGAAGCCACCATCGAGCTAGACGAGCAAAATCATTCGATTATCTTGATGGCGATCGGGCAGGATGCCAAAGAGACGGCACGGCAGGTATTTGAGTCGCTGCGATGCCGCTAAATTGCACTTGTCTCCGTGAAAACGGTTCTCCGGATTGAACTGTGATAGTATCTTTGCGTCTCAGTATTTCTACGCCGTGGCGGAGCGTCAACGGATGCTGCCAAGCGAGCAGTTCTGCTGTGGTCGGCGCGCCCGCAGCTATCGCCAGAACCGTTGTTTCAGGGGAACCGTTCAATTCATGGACGAACTCACAGACGCAGAATTTACCATTGCCCAGCCCGACTGGAGCCGAGAAACCCTAGAGCGCTGGTGGGACCCGGGTCGGCAGCTTTTGCGGTCGATTCGTCGCTATCAAAAATGGAAGCGGCGCGGCGGCCTGTTGGGGCAGTTGGGCTGCAAGGTTGCTGTGCTGCACTATCGGTTTTGGAGCGTCGTGTCTGCGTCGGAAATCCACCTCACCTGCAAGCTGGGCGGCGGGCTGCTGCTGACGCATCCCAACGGTGTAATCATCCACCCAGATGCGGAGGTGGGGGCAAACTGTCTGATTTTGCAGCAGGTGACGCTGGTGGCGGGCGTGAAGGTGGGCAACGGCGTAGACATTGGCGCAGGGGCAAAGATTATCCGACCTGTGACGATTGGCGATCGCGCTCGCATCGGGGCAAATGCCGTGGTGACGAAGGACGTGCGCCCCGGCGCAACGGTGGTGGGCATTCCCGCCAGAGAAATCAAGTCGTCTAGCCTAGTGGGTTCCCGCTAGACGCAAGCAGCCGGGTTGCTTGTAGGAAACCCGGCCGCTGAAACTAGAACCGAGCGGACGTGAGGGTTACATCCGCATGTCGCCACGCGGCGCGAAACTGGGCGCGGACTTGCTGCGCTTCGGCGGTTTTGCCCTGGGCATCCAGGCTTTGCGCCAGTCCGTAGAGCGACCAGCCATTGTTAGGATAAATCGCCAGATCATCCCGGAAGACCTGCTCTGCCTCCACGGGGCGGCCCGCTTGCAGCAGCACGGCTCCCAGGTTTTGGCGCACGGGCGAATACCAGGGCGCGGGTTCGTCGTAGTGAAGCTGATCTTGCAGCGCCACAGCGTCCTCTAGATGGGCGATCGCCCGGTAAACATCGCCTCGCTTGGCGGCTATCTCACCCGACAGCACCTCCACGCCGATTTTTAGCAGATCAGCCGTCGTGTTGATGTCCCAAATGGTAACGCCGTCGAGAGCAGGGTCAGCGGCGATCGCCTTCAGCGCTTTCAATTCTTGCGTGGCTGCTTGCACCTCGCCTTTAGCGGCCAGGGCCATGCCCCGCGCAAAGTGCCACACGCCCGTCGGATAAACCAGATCTGCTTCTGGCTTGGGTTCTGCCAAAATTTCATCCCACAGACCAAACTTGACAGAGGTATACAGCGGAATCACGGCATAGTGTTGCAGCGTGCCGTAGCCCGGCTCTCGTAAGAGCGATCGCTCGACCAGATCCGCCGTGTTGCGGGCGGCCGCCACTGCCTCTTGCCGCTGACCCGCCATCATCGCTGAATACCACAGGAAGTGATAATTGTGAGGCATATAGGCAATTCGGAAAATGCCCTCAGGATGGTGTGTCCGGAGGTATTCGGCATCGGCTGCTACTGCCCGCTGGTTTGCCACCACCGCATCGTGATAGCGTCCCACCCGCAGGTAGATGTGAGCGGGCATGTGGAGCAGGTGGCTCGTTTGAATATTCAAATCTCGCAGGCGATCGGCTACATCGGCCGCCAGTTCTGGCCGCTGCGCCTCCACGGCATGAATGTAAAGGTGCAGTGCGCCGACATGGTTGGGAAATCGCTCCAGCACTGATTCCAGCGTAGAGATAATTTCCGCGCCTGCCTCGGTGGGCTTGCCCGACTCGTCCCAATAGGCCCAAGGGGTCGTGTCCATCAGCGCTTCCGCAAACAGCGTTACTGCATCTGGATCGTTGGGATACTGCCGCGCCACCTCGCGCATGGCGTTGGCATAGGCGAGGTTTAGCTCGGTGCGATCTTCGACAGGTTCCGGCGTATAGCGAGTGGCAAGGGCGTGGATATAGGCGCGATCGCGCTCGTTTGCATTGCTGCTCAGTTGCACCGCTTTTTGAACCGCGTCCCAGGCGGTCGGCACTTCGCTCTCTTCCATTGCCGCGTTGATATTGGGCCCGACGACATAGGCGATGCCCCAATAGCACATGGCGCAAGACGGGTCGAGTTCGGCTGCCTGCCGAAAGGAGCGCAGCGCCTCGGCATGGTTGAAGCCATAAGCCAGGACAAGTCCCTGGTCAAAATAGCGCTGGGTCAGGGCATTGCGGGTAGAAATGGGATGATGGTGATCGCCCAGGTTGTCAAACAGCGGGGCTGTGGGCGTGCTGATGGCTGTTGCAATGGCTTCCTGCGCGACGGGTTCTGAATGGGCGATCGCCGTTCCTGCACCTGTTCCGTGGATGGGAAAGCCGAGTGAAAGAATGAGCGTTGCGACAAACAGCATTGCACGAAACAGGTCATTCCGGTTCATCAATGTTGCCTCCGAAATTTCAAAGATTCTGAAGATTGGAAAAGATAATGCGAAAGAATGCGACACAAAATTGCGACAAAATGATGTAAGCGACTACGCAACCTGTGTGGCGTTCGGTTGTGCTTTGAAGTGGTTCGAGAATGGCTAGCTCGTTGACTGACAAAACATTGACCGCTAGCGGCTGGAAGCCGCGCCTACACAGGCAAAACCCGCCTACGCGGGTTTTTGGCAAGGGTAGAGAGTCGGCGAAGTCCGACTTCGTTGATGGCGCAGCGGTTTCAACCGCCTAGTGCCCAGGTTTTGTCAGTCAATCAGGAATGGCTAGAGAATAGCTAGAATCGATGATAATCAATTCTTTGCAATCATTTGTCAATTGTTGATAAGCTATGTCATAAGTAGGTAGACATTAATAAACATAGAACCCAAAGACCCTGCGCTGCCCACTGCGCGAACGGCGCAGAGTTTAGAGCCTGTTTTTTAACAGGACTTACGCACCTGCGATGAACTTTTTGGATTTCGGACTATTTCTCGCGGGCTGCGCCCGCGAGAAATAGTCCAACTGCGTAAGCCCTATTTAATTTGGTCTATCTACATTAGAATCATGCGATCGCACTTTGTGGGAACACCATCGCGTTCAACGGTTAATTTTGGAAGTATTGATCCAGCCAAATTCGCACATCCGCTTCGGTCTGAAAGCACATTCTATGACCCATAACTGGATCATAGACCTGCCAAATCGTTTGTCCTGCGGATGTTTTAATTGTGCAAATTCGGGGTTCATTCTTGCTGAAAAGAATTGGGGCGATCGCCCGCCAAAAGGCATTCAACCAGCCATGCGTTTTTGATTTCTGCTTGGCATTCCTATTCACATCCAGCAGATGGTGATAAGACTGAATATTGAGCATATAAAGCTTCATGATGGATTGCCTCCAGATTGGGTTTTCAGGTTCGAGAGAAGGATGATTTTAGATGAGCAAACTGATCTAGAAAATTCCGCGTTTGCGCGTTTGAGAGATGCCTTCGATGGAGGGAGGAGTTCAGCAGCACTGCGCTCGTTTTGGGAAGATTGCAATGCTGCCGAAAACTGAGCCACGCTCAAACGAGACAAAGCATCTCTATCGGCAGGCTGAAACCGTGCCGCCATTGAGCAAAGGGTACACATAAGGAATCGGGAGTGAGAGCATCTATCGATGCTAGATTGATGCTAGATTGATGCTAGATTCTAGATTGGCGATTTGAGAGTACTAGACTAAGAGTCTGCGAGGTTTTAGTGGTTTTAGCCAGAGCATCATTTACGAAAACCGAACTCGCTTACTTACGCACTTGCTTACTCGCCTGCTTGCTTACTTACGAACGATATAATAATCGTTCTGAAAGTCATGCGCTAGACGCTTAATTTCGACAGTGCTAAATCCCGCCTCGGCAAGCATTTGCAAGGCCTTTTCCTGTCCCCACATTGCCCCCAGTCCCATACCGCCATAGGCGAGAGAAACTGTCATGCAGTGCAGGCAGGAAATGGTATACAACAGTGTCCCCACTGGATGTTCTAGATTCCCGCCCACGTCCGTAGCAGCGTGAATATCCTGCATAAGATACGTTCCTGTAGAACGCAGCGCACGGTGAATGTTGCGAAGCACTTGATCGGGTTGTGCCTGATCATGAACCGCATCGAAGGTGGTGATCAAGTCGTAGCGATCGCCCTCATTAAGCTGTGCGGCATCCTGTACCTGAAACTGGATATTTGACAGATGCTGGCACTGTGCTTCTGCATTCGCAATGGCGATCGCCTCGGCGGAAAAATCGTATCCGGTAAATCGACTGTTGGGATAGGCTTTGGCCATGCGGACTAGCGCACGACCGCTGCCACAGCCCAGATCCAGCACGTCGATGCCGCGCTCCAGATCGTCCATCAGCCCCGGCACTAGCGGCAGCACATGGTCAAACAGAGAAGACACGACGCTTTGCCCGCTGTCTTCGGCCATCACAGCATGGAAGCGTTTATAGGCAGAGTAGGGCACGCCGCCACCGTTGTAGAAGCATTCGAGAATGGAATCTTCGACGCTGCCCAGCAGCGGGATGTATTGCGCGAACACGGCGATATTGTCGGACGCAGCGGCCCGCGTTAGAAAAGCGGCGTGTTCTGCTGGCAAACGGTAGGTTTTGGTTGTGGGGTCATAGTCCACCACGCGACCCGTCACCATTGCGCCCAGCCACTCTCGCACGTAGCGCTCGTTTAGCCCTGCGGCATCGGCAATTTGCTGGCTGGTAGACGGCGGCAGTTCTGCCAGCGTGTCAAACAGTTCGGTGCGGTGTCCGATGGAAATCATCAGCGACAGTGCGCCGCTGTTTAACGTGCCCAGTAGGCTTTCGGCGAAGGCTTCGGACTTGGCTTGATCGAAGGGTTGGATTGACCGTTGAGTAGACATGGTAGCTCCTTGAAAAAGCTTCAAGAGATTTGAGTAAGATAAGGTTTTAGATAAGATCAGGGCAGGTATGGCTGGGCAATCTGCGATCGCACCTCTTAAGTCCAGGATCGCAATCATTCAACCTTTTGCATGAATGCTGTTTTGAGGGTGTGAATCGTGGCGCAGTACCGCCGCGCTACGATTCACACAAGGAGTCTGTTCCTCAGCCGCAGCAGTCGTCAGGGTTGGGCTAGGCTGGGCGATCGCCGTGCCGACCAGTGCGCTGGTCAACAGCAGGCTTTGCGTTAAAGGTGAGACTTTAATCCACATGGCGGTTTCCTTTGATATCGGTGGGCTATGTTTGCAGAATTCAGGGGTTTCCTGTCTTCTGAACCCACAGTATCGAAGGGGGCGATCCCATCGCGTTCCAAAAGCGCTCCCTTAGCGCTCCCGTTGAAAAAAAGGCAGGAAGAGATAGCGTCGCGAACATAGGGCAAAAAACGCGCTGGTTGGGTCAAAATCTTCCCAGATTGAGCATTCCAGCGGCGATCGCCCGATGCAATCACTTTCATCTAGGTTGCCTTCGTTCGGGCTGCTCTGGCGGTGTCATAGCCAAGGGGAACATGGCCTGCCATCCTCCTGCTAGGATGGCGCATTATCGCCGGGGATATGGCCCAAATACAATACCAGGAACTCCCGCGCCGCCGTGGGATTCAGCGTTTCCAGCGCCGCGACAATATCGGGAATTGCGTCTGCCAGCGGGTCGCTAACTTCGTTTACCCAATGATTGATTGTTGAGCGCCCCAGTCCCATTGTTACCGCTAGCTTATTCTGGCTAATGCCGTAGGTTGACAGCACCTGCCTCAATGCTTTTCCCGCTCTTCCCATGCCCTCGATCGTGTCAGACGGGCAAACTGAAGTAAATGTTCAGAGTTATATACATTCAAAAAGAAGATGTATATACTTATGAACGTTCTATTTCTGAGGAATTTGGTGAAATTGAAATATGGAAATCAACTCACGCAATCTGGAGCAGCCAGCCGCAGCAGAGGCGGCTGAGGATTTTGCGAAAACCCCGGTTCCGCAGTTTAACCAAATCATTTTGAAGGGTGCGCCGGAGTGGGTACGGGGAATGATGTATCGACTCCACCACGAGGGCGTGTTGAATATAGGAGAATGGAGTCGGCTGCTGCCAACTGGCCGGCCAGATGAAGTGATGACCCTCTCTCAGCAGCATCGTCGGGCGAGATGAGCTGGGCGGGTGTTTCTGGGGCTATCTGGCTTTTTTTGGGTGCTTCTCTGGCGTTTCTGTCTATGCGGTCGTTCTCAGGCTGACTCGCAGGTGTGTTTAACGCTCAGCAGCGTCTTCGTCAATGCTCAAATGCTCACTTTTAGCGTAGATCAACTAACCTGGAGAGCGCCGTCTCATTTCGATGCAAGCGCCTATTGGCTCTCCAGTTTCCGCGCCTGATTTGCAAATCTCGGTTCTTGATTTCCCTGGATTGCTCAGCGAGTTCATTCCTTTTGCTCAGGAAAAACTCATTTCGGGCTTCGGTCATCCAGTTAAATTGGAGACATTCCGAAGACAGCCGCTGGGCTTGCGATGTACCCGCTATATTTGCCAAAACCCATGTTTTCCCCGGCTGACGGAGCAAATTCTCAACGCCCGCTGCGATCGTCCCTGCAAATGAGGCTGACGCTGGGGGCGATCGCCGCAATTTGGGGTGGCTTGGGCCTGGGGATGCTGTGGATGTCGTGGCGAACGGAGCGAATGTTTTTGGCAGATCACCGGGCCAAGCTGTCGGCCGTGGTGCAGCAGATGCCCGATCAGGAAGTGGCGATCGCCCAGGGATCGGCTTCGGCAGAAGGCTTGCAGGGCATGGTGAATCGGCTGTCGTCGGCGAATACCTGGCTGTGGATTCGCGACAATGACGGCGAGATTCTGGCTCAGTCGAATAATCTCAATGTTTTTCCCAATCGAGACGCACTGCTGAATCTGTCTGACACGACAACAACGCCCCAAATTTTGCGCCTTACAGAGCAATATCTCATCTGGTGCAGCTACCCGCTGGAGCATAGCGGGCAAGTCATCGGGCAACTCTACGTCGCCCAAGACGTGACCCGCGACTACAGCATGTTGCAGTCGGTGAATCGAGACCTGATGATGGGCACGGGCATGGGCGTGGTGACGATGAGCGGACTGGCGGCCTGGCTAATTTGGCGATCGCTCTCGCCGCTGCGACAGGCCAACCAGATCGCCGAAGCCTACAGCGCTGGCAGCACCCACACCTCCCGCATCGACCCCAAGCAAGTACCCGTCGAAGTGCAAGAGCTGGTTCACACCTGCAACCGACTGGTCGATCGCCTGTCGCAAACCGCCGAACAGCAGCGTCAGTTTACCAACGACGTGTCGCACGAACTCCGCACGCCGCTGAGCCTGGTTTACGGCTATTTGCAAAGCACCCTCCGCCGCAGCCCAAACCTCACCAAGGCGCAGCAGGAAATGCTGTCGATGGCGGTTTCCGAAACCGAGCGCACCATCGAACTGCTCCAGGGCTTGCTAGAACTCGCCCGCACCGACAGCAGCGCCGTGCTGTTCAACCTGGAACCCGTGGCGATTGGTGATGTGGTAGACGACGTGATCCGCATGACGGAGCAGTTCAAGCAGCGATCGCTGAAGCGAGAAGCGCCCAGCCAGCCGATTGTTGCCCGCGCCGACCGGGAACATCTGCTGCGCGTGTTGGTGCATCTGATCGACAACGCGATTCAGTATTCCGAACCCCATCAGCCCATCAGCCTGACGCTCAGCCGCCGAGTGCCCTGGGCGCTGATCCAGGTGCGCGATCGCGGCTGTGGCATCCCCAAAGAAGACCAGGCGCGAATTTTTGAATCCTTTTATCGCGTCGATGCCTCCCGCAGCCGCGCCACTGGCGGTGTGGGCCTGGGGCTGGCGATCGCCAAATCCCTCGTCGAAGGCATGGGCGGGCAGATCAGCGTCGAATCGACCCCCAGCGTAGGGAGCGTGTTTACGGTAAAGCTGCCGCTTTTGGAGTGAGTCCGTGCGTGCATGAGGGAGTGAGAGAGCGATGGGGCGACGGAGTGAGGGGATAAGGAAATCTTAGGTCGCCGCCTACCCTCCCCCTCCCGTTCTCTGCTTACCCAACCCACCAACCCACCAACCCACCAACCCACCAACCCACCAACCCCTGATCATGTCTACTATTCTCTTAGTTGAAGACGAAGAAAAGCTGGCTCGCTTCATTCAGCTAGAGCTAGGCTGCGAGGGCTATCAGGTAAACGTCGCCCACGACGGCTTGAGCGGGCTGACGCTGGCGCGAGAAACGCCGCCCGACCTGGCAATTTTGGACTGGATGCTGCCGGGAATGACGGGCGTGGAACTGTGTCGCCGACTGCGCTCGACGGGCAGCAAGATTCCGGTGATTTTGCTGACAGCGAAGGACGAAATTGGCGATCGCGTCACGGGTCTGGATGCCGGAGCCGATGATTATGTCGTCAAGCCGTTCAGCATTGAGGAGCTGCTGGCCCGCGTCCGCGCCCACCTGCGCCGCACCCAGGAACCCGACCCCGATGCGCTAGAGTTTGCCGACCTGACGCTGAATCGCCGCACCCGCGAGGTCTTCCGCAGCGGTCGCCCGATCGAACTCACCGCTAAGGAATTCGACCTGCTGGAGCATCTCATGCGCCGACCCAAGCAGGTGATCACGCGCGATCGCATTTTAGAAGAAGTTTGGGGCTACGACTTTATGGGCGACTCCAACATCATCGAGGTCTACATCCGCTATCTACGTCTGAAACTGGAGGAACAGGGCGACAAACGGCTAATCCAAACCGTGCGCGGCGTAGGCTATGTCCTGCGGGATTAGGGGTCAGGGGTCAGGGTTTAAGCTTGATCTCTACTTTTAACCTCTGCTAGAGCGGGGCATCCACATCCCTAGATTGGTGCAGAATTCGGACGATTTCCAACCCTTTTTCAGTGCTTCGATAAAACACAACATAGGGTTTGATAGGAAAACTCCGCAAATTCGGCAGCAGTTCGTCACGGCTTCGCCCCATTGCAGGAAACTGCGCCAGCATCGGTAGACGATCGAGGATTTTTGCCAACATCAAATCTGCAGCAACTGGATCACGGTCTGCAATGTAAACCCAAAGGTCTTCTAAATCCTGCTCTGCCTTGCGAGAAAGTCTGTAGCGGTTCATGCCTCATTCATCGCTGTCAGTCTGCTTGAGACGACGTTCTCCTCTGGCTCGAATTTGCTCCATTAGCAGGGGCAAAGAGTGGTCATCGTATTCTGAAGCCCCATCCTGTTCAAGCTGATCAGTTCCAACGGCAAGGTCGCGCTGAAGCAGTTCTAGCCTGAGTTGTCGCAATTCTGCTTCGGCCAATCGCAGCCGATCGACCATGCCTTGAAATGCCTTGGCATCTTGGACAACAACCTCCGCTTTGCCATTGACCGTCAGCACCAGTGGAGAATTCGTCTGCCGAATGCGCTCTACAAACTCCTTTGCATTTCGCTTAAAATCCGTCAGCGAGTAAATATTTTCTAAATTAATCATAGGTTTTAGCATTAAATCAGGCTCTAATTTAATGCTAATTCATCAACTGTCAGGTGTCAGGATCTAAACCTGCCCCCTTAACTACGCCCAAAGCACCAATCTAGGCTGATAGGGACTGCTGAGGTTTTCGTGTTTGGGCAAGATGCGGAGAGAAAATCCCTGAAAGCCACTGTTGCAATAGGCGATCGCCCGTCGATATACACTCACCGCGGGGTTGTCGGCATCGGCCCCCGCATACTCCATGACCACAGGCCGCCCATTGGCGATTTCGCCATACTCGTCGATCGCCCCTTGATAAAGCTCCACCTGCACGTCGTCGGGCGTTAGCGCCCCCAAGCGGATGTAGGCAGTGACGGTGATCTCTTGCTCCACCTGCACGTTGCTATCCGAAGACACATCCACCCGGTCAATTTTCATGTCATACCAGTGTTCAAACAGGTGGTGATGCCAGCTGGCCAGGGCTTTGGCGGGAGCGTAGTCGTCGGTCATCATGGCACGAGCGCGATCGCTCGCCGGAAAATAGGCCCGCTCTGCATATTCCGCCACCATCCGCGCCGTGTTGAACGTCGGCAAATTCAGCCGAATCGCGTCCTTCATCTTGGCAATCCAGCCGTGGGGAATGCCGTTTTCGTCACGGTCATAAAACAGCGGCACGATTTCCTGCTCCAGCAGGTCGTAGAGGTCATTAGCCTCCACTTCGTCCTGCTCCTCTGGGTCGTCGTAATCTTCGCCATGTCCGATTGCCCAGCCTGTGCGAACGTAATCTGCCTCATCCCACCAGCCATCTAGCACGCTGAGATTAGGCAAACCGTTCATCGCTGCCTTCATGCCGCTGGTTCCCGATGCCTCGCGGGGGCGGCGCGGCGTATTTAGCCAAATGTCGCAGCCCGCCACCATCATCCGCGATACGTGAATGTCGTAGTTGGGAATGAACACAATGCGGTGGCGAATGTCGGCCTCGCGAGTAAAGTGGACAATCTGGCGGATCAGCTCTTTGCCGGGGTTGTCTTTGGGGTGGGCCTTGCCTGCAATGATGAACTGCACCGGGTGATTCGCCTTGAACCGATCCCCCACGCCCAGCATGATCCGCTTGATCCGCTCCACATCTCGCATAAACAGCGTCGCCCGCTTGTAGGTGGCAAAGCGCCGCGCAAAGCCGATGGTGAGAACTTTGGGGTCGAGGACATCCTGCGTCTGGCTGAGTTCAATAAGGGAACCGCCGCGATCGCGCAAACTCTGCTGCAACCGCTCCCGCACAAACAGCACCAGCTCCGACCGACAGCGCTCGTGGTTTCGCCAAAACTCCTCATCGGGAATGCTGCTCACCCGCTCCCACAGGGGATCGCTGGCAGGGGCCATGTCCCAACTTGGGCCCAGATAGCGATCGTAGAGATCCTGGGTAGATTTGGCGACGCAACTGCGGGCATGAACGCCGTTGGTGATTGACGTAATCGGCACTTCGTCTAGCGGCAGCGCCGACCACAGCTTGGCAAACATCGACCGCGACACCCCGCCGTGTAACTTACTCACGCCGTTGACAAACGAGGCCATCTTGATCGCCAAAATTGCCATGCTAAAAGGAGCCGCTAAATCGCCCGGATTGTCGCGCCCCAGCGAGAGAAACTGCTCCCGCGCCAGCCCAAACTTCTCGGCATAGTGCCCCAGATAGTAAATAATTTTGTCGGGGGGAAACAGGTCAATGCCCGCAGGCACGGGGGTGTGCGTGGTAAACACCTGACTTGCTTGAGCAACTTTTTCCGCTTCTTCGTAGGTCAGCCCGTGTTCTTCGATCATCAGGCGAATCCGCTCCAGCGCCAAAAACGCCGAGTGGCCCTCGTTCATGTGGTACACGGTGGGATTCAATCCGAGCGCCCGCAGCATTCGCACGCCGCCAATTCCCAGCATCATTTCTTGGTGAATCCGCAAGTCCAGGTCGCCGCCGTAGAGTTCGTCGGTGATGTCCTGGTCGTACTGGTTGTTTGGCTCGATGTTAGTATCCAGCAGGTAAAGGGGAACCGTGCCCACCTGCACGCGCCAGATGCGGGCGTAGACTTGGCGGCCGGGATAGTCCACCGTGATGCGGATCTCGGAGCCGTCGGGGTGGCGCTCTAGGTGCAGCGGCATATTGTAAAAGTCGTTGATGGGGTAGCGCTCTTGTTGCCAGCCGTCGGCGTTGAGGTATTGGGCAAAGTAGCCTTCTTGGTAGAGCAGACCCACGCCCACCAGTGGCAAGCCCAGGTCGCTGGCAGATTTCAGATGGTCGCCTGCCAGCACGCCCAAGCCGCCGGAGTAGATCGGCAGGCACGAAGTCAGCCCAAATTCTGCCGAAAAGTAGGCGTAGCAGTCAGTTAGCCCAGCGTCCGGAGCGATTCTTGTAGGGGCTTTTCCATTGGGTGTGGCAGATTTGGGCGATCGCCGTTTGCGAAACCAGCTCGGCTGCCGCAGATAGTCATCGAGCTGGCGCTCCACACGCTCCATCTGCGCCAAAAATCCATCGTCCTCTGCGGCTTCGCGCAGCCGCGCCTGACTAATCGTGCCCAGCATCAGCACTGGGTTGTGTTTGCTGGTTTCCCACAGATCTCGATCTAGCCGTCGAAATAGGTCGGTGGCTTCATAGTCCCAGTCCCAGTGGAGGTTATAGGCGATGCGCCGCAGCGGTTCGAGTGGAGGCGGCAGGGCGGGGGTGACGTTGAAGGTGCGGATGGGTTTCATGGGAGGTGGGTGGAGTGGAGGAGTAGGTGGGTGGAGGAGTGGGTGGGGTGGGTGGGATGTAGGAGTAGATGGGTGGGTGGGGTGGGTAGGGGTAGGATGTGACCTCAGAGATCGGTTGTCTTTAGTCGGGTCAGTGAGGCTATGCGTGGGCTATACGTGGGCTATGCGTGGGAACCGCCGGAAGCCCCACGAATGCTTGACAGGCAATCCAAAATCCAAAATCCAAAATCGAGAATTCACATAACCCCTTGTATTTTGTCTTGAGTGGATTCTCAAGGCAAAGGGCTTAATACTTTTTCTTTACTGCGTTGCGTTGCGTTACGAATGAGCCAGAAATATAGTAAAACCCACATTCCGCAGGTTTCAAACCAGCAGGTAGTACTTCTGGCAAGCAGCCCCCAGGAAGCGGAGAATGTGCTGGCGTTCCTCGGTTAAATTGACCACTTGAGCCAGATTGTCAATGCACACCAGAT
>JBDNCP010000092.1:0-20064 GCA_046719575.1 Cyanobacteriota bacterium | reverse complement strand
GAAGAACGAAGAACGAAGAACGAAGAACGAAAAACGAAGACCCGTTCTTCCCTCTTCGTTCTTCTTTTTTCTTTTTTCTCTCTTCCCTCTTCCCTCTTCACTCCTCTACTCGATATCCCAACTCTGACAAGCGCGTGCGCGACTGTCGCCACTTGGGCTGCACTTTGACAAAGAGTTCTAGATACACCTTGCCCAGGATGAGCTTTTGGATTTGTTCGCGGGCAGCAGTGCCAATCGCCCGAATCATGCTGCCGTCTTTGCCGATCAGGATGCCCTTTTGCGAATCGCGCTCGACGTGGATGGTGGCGAGGATGCGCGTGATGTCGGGGTCTTCGTCTACGCGGTCGATGGCGATCGCCACGGAGTGGGGAACTTCGTCGCGGGTCAGCGCCAAGACCTGTTCGCGGATCAGTTCGCCCATGATGAAGCGTTCGGGCTGGTCGGTGACGAGATCCGGCGGGTAATAGTAGGGGCCGGGGTCAAGCCGCTGGATCAGCCGCGCTTGCAAGGCTTCTAGCCCATCGCCTGTGAGGGCAGAGAACTTTGCCAATTCCCAGTTTTGGGATTCGGCTAGGGCGCGATAGCTGTCGTCGATGTCGGGGCGATCGCTCGGCTGGCGGTCTGCTTTGTTGATGCCCAGCAGCACGGGCGTTTCGGCGCGTTCTAGCAGTTCCGCAATGAAGCGATCGCCCCCGCCCAGTTCTGCCGAAGCATCCACCACAAACAGCACCAGATCTACTGAGCTAATCGCCATCCGCGCCGTCTGCACCAGCACGCGGCCTAGCTCATGGTGCGGCTTGTGGATGCCGGGAGTGTCTACGAAAATAATTTGCGCGTCGGGCGTGGTGAGGATGCCCCGCAGCCGATTGCGGGTGGTCTGGGCGACGGGCGAGGTGATGGCGATTTTTTGCCCAACGAGCTGATTCATCAGGGTCGATTTGCCCACGTTGGGGCGGCCCACGATGCCTACAAAGCCAGATCGGAAGCCGTCGGGCGCAGCGGGAATTAAAGACTCGGCGCGATAGTCGGGTCGGGAATGATCGAGGGAAGACTCGTCAGACTGGTCGGACATTTCTCTCGCGGGGCGCAGTGAACAGGTTGCTCGTGGTCACCCCTGCATTATCTTGCACGATGGCGATTAAATCACTGCCCAAGAAGATTGCGGTATCTCGGCTAGACCCGCCGATCAGGTTGCGGCTATTGTCTAGGCGATAGCTGGCGGGATTGCCCCGCACCTGAATTTTGTCGCCCTGCGCCTGCGAAAAGTCGCCAATCATCGCATAGCCGGAACCCAGGTAAAACACCCCTTCCCGGCGCGTGCCCAGCACAAAGGTATCTGCTCCAGCACCACCAAACAGGCGATCGCGCTCGGTACTCACGCCGCCATAGCCGATCAGCACGTCGTTGCCGTCTTCGCCAGAGAGCAAGTCATTGCCGCGATCGCCCCACAGTCGATCATTGCCCTGCTGTCCGTATAGTTCGTCGTCCCCGTCGCCGCCAGACAGTTGATCATTGCCTGTGCCACCAAACAGGCGATCGTTGCCGCCTTTGCCCAGCAAGGTGTCATTGCCCGCCAACCCCGACAGCACGTTGCCGCGCCCGTTGCCCTCGATCCGGTTGTTCAGCCGATTGCCCGTGCCAAACTGGGCGCTGCCATACAGCGTCAGGTTTTCAAACAGCAGCGACTTTAGCTCATAATCGAGCGGAATGATGATAGTGTCGATTCCACCGCCTCTGGGCGGTTCAATAATTCTGAAACGGTAGCTGCTGACCAGATAAGTATCGTTGCCGCGCCCGCCGTAGAGTTGGTCATAGCCGGGCCCGCCCACTAGCAAGTCGTTGCCATCTTCCCCAAACAAGCGATCATTTCCGCTGCCGCCATACAGCTTGTCGTCGCCGCCAAACCCTTCTAAAACGTCGTTTCCTTCGTATCCGAAGAGTTCATTATTCCCTGCATTTCCCTGAACTAGATTATTCTCGCTGTTGCCCTCGCCGCGCACGCCCGCAATCAGTTGCAGGTTCTCGACATAATCCGTCAGGCGGTAATCGACGTATGCAAAAACAATATCTGTGCCTTCATTGGGCAGTTCAAAAATAATGTCGCCATCGCGGATGATGTAGGTGTCGTTTCCCTGTCCTCCAACGAGGGTATCAAAGCCCGCGCCCCCATCTATCAAGTCGTTTCCAGGAGTGCCGATGAGCAGGTCATCGGTATCAGTACCAAGAATGGGGATAATCATTTACGGGTTTCCAATAGCAATCTCTCCCAAATCTATCAACGGGGTTTGGGCAAATGTGTTAGGAAACCGTAAATTCTCGGACAGTTCGTGTTTGTTTTGTCCTAATTTTTCCTTTTTCAATCGGGACTACGCAAACCAGAGTCGCCCTTGTTATGGCGACCGGGGAGGGGCGATCGCCACTGAAGACTCAGGCTTCTGCTGTGGTTTGGGTCTGCTGCCCGCCGTGTAAATGGGTTTCTAGCTTGCCGCCAGCCAGGTAAATGGCGCGGATGTCCTCTGGCAGGGCGGTTTCCAGGCGCTCGTATCCGGCTTGTAGCTGCGCCTTGACACCAGCAGCGGTGATGTGTTCGCCTTCTGCCTGGAGATAGGCGGCGATGCGCGGTTCGCTCCAGCGGAAGGTCTGCGCCATGATGAGCATCAGCCGCTGGGAGGGAGAAACCTGATCGAGCGATCGCTCGACATAGCATTGCAGCGGCGGCGGCGATGCCTCCAGCGAATAGTGGATGTCTTCGGCAGGGGGCAGTTCTGCCTGGTTAATGCAAAGGGCAGTGACATTAATAATCCAGGACTGGAGCGTAACCCCAGGGGTGCTGAGATCCAGCCCCAGCAGTTCGTGAAACAGGTGTCGCCAAGTAATCGAAAAGAGGTAGTCGGCCTGCACGGGCGATCGCGCAGAGTGGCGAATCAGCGTATACACCAGCGGGCTATAGCGACAGTAAAGCGCGGTGAAATATTGCCCTGCGTCGGGATGCCGCTGGAGCAGCGTCAGCAATTCTTGGTCGCTGTAGTGTGAAAGGGACTTAATTAATGGATGATTGGCTTCGGGCAGAGAAGGCGTTTGCATAGGCGTTTCTTTTTGGCTTTTTGGAGGTTACCTTCCACATAGCTCATTTAGTAGCTCCCAATCATAACCACTGCACCCTAGAATGGAAGCCCCTGACAACAAAAATCTAAGAAAAACCTTCAAAAATCTGGCGCAATCCGGGGGCAATCCTAGCGCAATAATTTAGCTTCCCTATCACCACACCAGAAATTTGTCATAGCTTGTCATAGGCTACAGGGCGTTTGGAAATGAACCTAGAGCGTATACTAAGTGCAGGTGTTAAGGATCATTACCTTAGCGCTGCTGATTTGATGACCAATCGCCCTTTAGTGAAATCGCAGGACGTATGAGTTCGGGAATTGACCTGCAAAGCAGCTTTATTCAAGCGTTGATGGATTTGGGATTGTCACCGGGTGTCGCCAAGACAATCTGGATACCGCTGCCAATGGTGCTGATTGTCGGCGCGGTGACGGTGCTGGCGCTGGTGGCCACCTGGCTAGAGCGAAAGGTGTCGGCAGCAGCCCAACAGCGCATTGGCCCAGAGTATGCTGGCCCACTAGGAATGCTGATTCCAGCGGCAGACGTGGTGAAGCTGCTGTTCAAGGAAGACGTTCTGCCCGCCAAGACCGACCCCTGGCTGTTTGCGATCGCCCCGCTGCTGGTCTTCATTCCCGTCTTCCTGTCCTACCTGATCGTGCCCTTTGGTCAAAACCTGCTGATTAGTGACCTGGGGATTGGCATTTTTCTGTGGATTGCGCTGTCGAGCATCGCGCCCATCGGGCTGCTGATGGCGGGCTATGCGTCCAACAATAAGTATTCGCTGATTGGCGGGCTGCGGGCTGCGGCGCAGTCGATTAGCTACGAGCTGCCGCTGGCGCTGTCGGTGCTGGCGATCGCCATGATGTCCAACTCCCTCAGCACCGTAGACATCGTGCAGGGGCAATCCGACTACGGCATTTTGGGCTGGAACCTGTGGCGGCAGCCCGTCGGCTTTGTTATCTTCTGGATTGCAGCGCTGGCCGAGTGTGAGCGGATGCCCTTCGACCTGCCAGAGGCAGAAGAAGAAATCGTCGCGGGCTACCAGACGGAATACAGCGCCGTGAAGTTCATGCTGTTTTACGCTGGCTCCTATGCCAACCTAGTGCTGTCGGCCCTACTCGCCTCGGTGCTATATCTGGGCGGCTGGGAATCTCCCGTGTCGGTAAGCTGGCTGGCCAATCTGATCGGGGTCAGCGAGTCTACGCCTTGGCTCCAGGTGATCACCGCCAGCCTCGGCATCGTGATGACGCTGTTCAAGGCTTATCTGTTTATCTTCCTGGCGATTCTGCTGCGCTGGACGGTTCCCCGCGTCCGCATCGACCAACTGCTCGACCTCGGCTGGAAGTTTCTGCTGCCCGTGTCGCTGGTCAACCTGCTGCTCACGGCTGGACTAAAGCTGGTATTTCCGGTCGCTTTCGGCGGCTAGGGGTTCACTCAAACATCGCTTGTCCTTCATCCTCCCGTCCCATCCCTCCCTTTCCTTCCTATGCTGAAATTTCTCAAGCAAGTCTCCGACTACACCAAGGAAGCAGTTCAGGCGGCCAAATACATCGGCCAGGGTTTGTCGGTCACCTTTGACCACATGCACCGCCGCCCAATCACGGTGCAATATCCCTACGAAAAGCTGATTCCCTCGGAGCGCTTTCGCGGCCGCATCCACTTTGAATTCGACAAGTGCATTGCCTGCGAAGTCTGTGTGCGGGTGTGCCCTATCAACCTGCCCGTGGTGGACTGGGAATTTAACAAGGAAACCAAAAAGAAAAAGCTGAACCACTACAGCATTGACTTTGGCGTGTGCATCTTCTGCGGCAACTGTGTGGAATATTGCCCCACCAACTGCCTGTCGATGACGGAAGAGTACGAGCTTGCGACCTACGATCGCCACGAGTTGAACTATGACAACGTGGCCCTTGGTCGCCTGCCCTACAAGGTGACGCAAGACCCGATGGTGACTCCGCTGCGCGAACTGGGCTATTTGCCAAAGGGCGTGATGGAGCCACACAACTTGCCCACTGGGTCGCGCCGCGCTGGCAAGCTGCCCGAAGAAATTCTCGACGAAGCCCAGCCCGCGGAAGCCAAGCCCGAAGCCTAGCGGATTCCGCCCGCTCGAACCGTAACCCCAACCTTTCCCCTTCTTGTTCAGGAGACCGACTGTGAATCTGGCAGATGGCGTTCAACTTGTCTCGTTAATCGTGCTGGCAGCGATGATGCTGGCGGCAGCGCTGGGTGTGGTGCTGCTGGATAACATTGTGTACTCGGCGTTTTTGCTGGGGCTGGTGTTTATCAGCATCTCCGGGCTGTACATTTTGCTGAATGCCGGATTCGTGGCGGCGGCGCAAATCTTGATTTACGTCGGTGCGGTGAACGTGCTGATTCTGTTTGGCATCATGCTGGTCAACAAGCGCCAGGACTTTGCGCCAGTGCAAAAGGCATGGCTGGGGAAAGCCGCGACGGGTGCTGTGTGTGCTGGACTGTTTGGGCTGCTGGCGACGATGATCGTGGCGACCCCGTGGGGGCTTTCGGATGCGCCGATTGCTGGCGACGAGGCGCTGGTAACGATTGGGCTGCATTTCTTCAGCGATTTCCTGCTGCCGTTTGAGCTGGCATCGGTGCTGCTGCTGATGGCGCTGATCGGGGCGATCGTGATTGCCCGCCGCGAATTCTTGCCCGAAGAAGCGACGACCGAAGACGGCCCCAGAACCTCGCTGACGCTCCCCGAACGCCCCCGCGAACTGACTGGCACTGGCTCCAGAGACTAATTGCCAGAGAGCAAGTGTGGGCGATCGCCCTATTCTCTACCCGATTCCCGATCCTTAAATTCTGACTCCTGACCCTCGATCTATGCAGCTTCAGTATTTCCTTTTACTCGCCGCCGCTCTGTTTTGCATCGGCATCTATGGACTGGTCACCAGCCGCAACGCCATCCGCGTGCTGATGTCGATCGAACTGCTGCTCAACTCGGTCAACCTGAACCTGATGGCGTTTTCCAACTTCCTTGACCCCAGCGCGGTCAAAGGGCAGGTGTTTACGGTGTTCGTGATTGCGATCGCTGCTGCGGAAGCTGCTGTGGGTCTGGCTATCGTCCTGTCTATTTACCGAAATCGCGATACGGTGGATATGGAGCAATTTAACCTGCTGAAGTGGTAGTGGGCTGAGATGGCGATCGGGTGGAGCTAAAGCAAGTCATCATCATTCACAAGTCGGGAAACGCCCTGAGCCAAAAGTGGGCCGAGCGCTGTGCAAAGGAACTGGAGGCACGGGGCTGTCGCGTGTTGATGGGGCCGAGTGGCCCACGAGATAACCCCTATCCTGTTTTTCTCGCGTCGGTGTCGCAGCCGATCGACTTGGCGCTGGTGCTGGGGGGCGACGGCACGGCGCTGGGCGCAGCGCGGCATCTGTCCGACGAAGGCATCCCGATTTTGGCGGTGAACGTGGGCGGGCATCTGGGCTTTTTGACCGAGCCGCTGGATTTTTTGACCGATTCGCAGCAGGTGTGGGAGCGGCTGACGAGCGATCGCTTTGCGGTGCAGCAGCGGATGATGCTGCAAGCGACGACCTACGAGGGCAACCGCACCAATTTGGAACCCATGAGCGATCGCTTTTTTGCGCTCAATGAGATGTGCGTCAAGCCTGCGTCGGCCGATCGCATGGTCACCTCCATTTTGGAAATGGAGATCGACGGCGAAGTGGTGGATCAGTACCAAGGCGATGGGCTAATTGTGGCCACGCCGACGGGTTCCACCTGCTATACGCTGGCGGCGAATGGCCCGATTATTCACCCCGGCATGGAGGCGATCGCCATTACGCCAATCTGCCCGCTCAGCCTGTCTAGCCGCTCCATCGTGCTGCCTGCGGGTTCCGTTGTCAGCATTTGGCCCCTATCTGACCCCGATATGACGACCAAACTCTGGATGGACGGAGTGCTGGCAACGTCTATCTGGCCAGGTCAGCGCGTAGATATCCGCATGGCGGAACGATCGGCCCAGTTCATCATCCTGCAAGAAAATTATTCCTACTATCAAACCCTGCGGGAAAAGCTGCAATGGGCAGGGACGCTCGTCCGCTACAGTAATAACCACCGAAATTAAAATAACTTAAAAAAATAACTTAAAATAATAATCACCGAACCGGGAAAAGCGCTTTGAATGAAGTGTCTTGAATACTTGAATAAAAGTCCTTTAAATGGTCCTCTAAATAGTCCTTTACTTTAAGTAGTCCTTAAATAATTCGTGTTGACTGCTGCAACCCTAATAGTGTTAGGCAGAATAGTGCTAGGCAGGAGTAGAACATCACCAAGCATCGTTGCCCAATTTCTCAGCACAATTTTTGAGGCGAGAGCATCTGGGATGCCTGTAGAGGGCGATCGCACGCTGAAGCATTGCGAGAAGCATTGAGATTAGTGGTGAGAGATTAGTGGTGAGAGATTAGTGGTGAGAAATGGGCCTCACCCGCAGTACCGACTTTACTGGTCGCTGCACCGGGTTGTCCTGGGCATCGACGCGCCCAAATACAGTATTTCCGCCAACGTAGAGCGATGCGGAACTGCCACCGTCCAGGTTCAGCGCGTCTACCATGCCAAGCGATTGCAAAAATTCTGCCAGTGCCTCCAGCGACAGCCCAGAGGTGGTTGGTGCATCGGGGCGCTGAGCGACGAGGACCAGCACAATGTCTCCATTCGGCAAAATGCCCACCGCAGAGCGGGCGTTGGGCTGGGTACTGCCAAGGGCATCGCGGCCGGTAGCGGGGTCGGCAAAGCCCTCGGCTTCGAGCGTTTGCTCTGGCAGCAGGCGCGGGCCGCCGCCGATCGCGTCTTGCAGCGTGCAGCCTGGGGGCATGGCATCTGCATGACGGGCGATCGCATAGTGGTTGAGTTCCCGCCCTAGTTCCCCACAGCGATAGCGGCGAAACTCTGAGCGGTTGAGGATTTTGGACAGGTAGGGGGCGAGGTTGGGGTTTTGCATAAGGCGGTCGTTTTGGCGTGGGTCGGCGACCAGTTGCCCATTTTGCACCCCGTAGGATGTGGTGAGTCCATTTACGGGGTCAAAAAAGCCCGCGTTGATAGCCGCCACGGTTCCGGGCTGTTGGGCAAACTGCGACAGGGGTTGCAGTCCATCGGCGATCGCTGGCACGACCTCAAACGTGCGAATCGGCACCATCACCCAATGCACATCTGCCGTGGGCAGCGTTTCTACCCGATATTGCACGTCTGACACTGTGGAGGGGCGCTCTGAAGCTGATACCTCACTCGGGCTGCCCGCTTCTGCAATAGGGCGATCGCACCCTGCTAACCCGCCTGCGACCAGCAAGCCCAGCCATAACCCTTGCCAAACTCTCATATCCACTCACCCGCTAACGTCCTACCCTGGTAGGTGTTATTATCGGTCGGGTCGGTCGGGATAGATTCCTCCATCCCGCCTGTTTATCTTCTACCTGTTTATCTTCTATAAGACTTACGCATTTGGACGATTCCTTGACGCCCGTAAGAAATCGTCTAACATCCAGAAAACTCATCGCAAGTATCGCAAGTGTATCAGTCCTGCTCTATTTCCTACTCTATTTAATGCCTGGATGAAAACGAACGCCGCCCGCGCCCTAGACAAACTGGGCATTGCTTATGAACTGTTGCAATACGAAGTAGACCCCGACGACTTAGCAGCGGAATCCGTAGCAGCAAAGATTGGGCTAGAGCCGGAGCGCGTGTTCAAAACGCTGGTGGTCAGGGGCGATCGCACAGGCGTTATTCTCGCGGTCATTCCCGGCAACCTGCACCTAAACCTGAAAGCGCTGGCCGCCCTCTCCGGCAACCGCAAGGTGGAAACCGTGCCGCTCAAGGAAGTGCAGCCGCTCACGGGCTACATTCGCGGCGGCGTGACGGCCCTCGCCTGCAAAAAGGAGTATCCAGTCTACGTAGACGAGCTAATCGAGCTATTCGACACGATCACCATCTCAGCCGGAATGCGCGGCCTGCAAATCTTGATTGCCCCCAGAGACTACATTCAGGCTGTAAGCGGAACCGTCGGGGCGATCGCCCAGGACAAGGAGAGTTAGGGGGAGGAAAGAGAGAAGAAAAAAGAACGAAGAACGAAGAGAGAAGAAAGAAGAAGTTCCGTTTTTCGCTTTTCGTTTCTCGTTCTTCGTTCTTCATTTTTCACTTTTCGTTTTTCGTTCTTCGTTCTTCGTTCTTCATTTTTCTCTCTTCGCCCTCCTACTCTGGGATCGCAATGTCAATTGGCTGCGGGCTGCTGACCAGGGTCGAAAGCGGCGGCTGAATGGCGGCGTTGTTGCCGACGACCAGCGTGACCAGCTTATCGGGCTGGAGGTAGGTTTGGGCAGCGCGGAGGATGTCTTCGGCGGTAGTAGCTTCGACCTGCTTCTGATACTGGAAGATAAAGTCTTTGGGATAGCCGTAGTATTCGTAGCGCATCAGGCGAGAGAGGGTTTGCCCCGGTGTTTCAAAGTTAAACACAAAGGCGTTTAGGGCCGAGTCTTTGGCCTGCTGTAGCTCGTCGTCGGATACGGGCGTTGTGCGGACTCGTTCGATCTCTGCCTTGAGCGCTTGGATAAAGGGAACAGTGGCATCGGAGCGCGTCTGACCACCGCCCACAAACACGCCCGGATAGTCAAACTGGGGCGACCAATAGGCATAGACGACGTAGGCCAAGCCCTGGCGCGATCGCACTTCGTTGACCAAGCGCCCGCCAAAGCCGTTTAGCACGTCGTTTAGCACGGTCATCGGCGCATAGTCGGGGTCGGTGAGCTTGCCACCCAAATGTCCCATCAGCACGCTGCTCTGGGTAAGCTGGGGCTGATCGACCAGGAAAACGCCGCCTGGTTGCGCCTGGGTCACCGCAGGCAGCGGGTTAAAGTCGGGATTGTCGAGCGCAGGGTTGGGCTGCCAATCACCAAATTGCGCTTCGATGAGCGATCGCATTTTGGCGCTGTCAAAGTCGCCCACGATGCCCAGCAGCATATTGTTGGGGTGGAAGTAGGTGCGATGATAGGCGATCGCATCTTCGCGCTGAATGCGGTTGAGGGTGGCGTATTCCGTTGTGCGGGCGTAGGGGCTTTGTGGGCCGTAGATTAGTTTGAAAAATTCGCGGCGGGCGATGTCGTCGGGGTCGTCGTTGCGGCGGGCGACAAAGCCGCGTCGCTGGCGTTTCACCAGTTCAAATTTGTCGGGCGCAAAAGCAGGCTGACGAATCACTTCGGCAAACAGACCAAACACTTCTGGCAGGTCTTCGCTGAGGGAATAGAAGCTGGCATTACCAGACGCATTGCTGATGCCCGTTTCCACGTAGGCAGCACGGCTTTCTAGCAGCGCGTTCAGGTCGTCGGGTGCGTGCTTGAGCGTGCCGCCACTCCGCATCACCTCGCCCGTAATGCCGCTCAGCCCTACCTTGTCGGCTGGCTCCCAGCGGCTACCCACGCGAAAAATCGCCGTGCCGCTCACTATGGGCAATTCATGGTCTTCGACCAGATACACCCTCAGACCATTGTCTAGTTGAAACTGGGTGTATTCGGGCAGTTGTACGGGCGGCAGTGGCGGAAAGGTGAGTTGGTCATAGGGCAAGGCGGGCGAGGCTCGAACCGGATCGGGCGTGAGCCAGAGTCCCAGCAGGAGCAGCGGGGCGATCGCCCCCCAAGCCAGCCGCCGCAGCCATTTCGAGCGCAAATTAGGTCGCAGGTGCGATCGCAAAACCGTCATGAATCTCTTCCTCATGCCTTCCATCCAATTCCTAACCCTTCTCGCCTTCGAGTTGCAGACTCGGCTCCTAGTTCTCCGGCAGCAGCTTGCCAATCGTCAGCTTCTCCGGCACAAATAGCGCCTGAGCGACCCGCTGCACGTCTTCGGCGGTCACAGATTCAAAAGCCTTTAGCTCCTCAAACAAGTTGCGCCAGCTTCCGGTTTTCGCCTCGTATTCTGGCAACAGGCTGGCCATGCCGCGATTCGATGCCAGCAGTTGCAGCATTCCAGCTCTTGCCTGGGTTTTCACCCGATCCAGTTCTTCGGGCGCAACTGGCTCCGTTTTCAGCCGATCTAGCTCGGTGTTAAGGATGGCGGCAACTTCTTCAATAGTGTGTCCCGGCGCGGTTTGGGCGAAAAACAGCATCATGTTGGAATAGCGATCGCCCGGAAAGCCGTTTGCCACATCAGCGCTGAGCGAGATGCCCGTTTCCACCAGCGATTTGTAGAGGCGGGAGGTGCGGCCGCCCGTCAGCACGGAGGCAAGAATCTGATACGTGGCGTTGTCTGGGTCGCTGCTCTCAGGCCGCTGATAGCCGACCAGATACCAGGGTTCCGTCTTTTGGCGCAGCACCACCTCTCGCGGCTCGGTCTGGGTCGGTGCAGTCGCCACAATCTCTAGAGCGCGGCTGCGGGCACGGAAGCGCCCAAAGTAAATCTCTGCCAACCGCTTGACTTCGGCCGGGTCAACATCACCCACCACCGCCATTGTGATGTGGTCTGGCGTGTAGTAAGTGTCGAAAAAGTCTTGAATATCTCGGCGGGTCAGGTTGCGAATATCCTCCTCATAGCCAATGATGGGACGGCCGTAGGGATGTCCTGGAAAGCTGGTTTCCAAAAACATCTCTACCATTTTGCCGATGGGCGAATTATCGGTTCGCATTCGCCGCTCTTCCAAAATCACGTCTTTTTCTTCGTAGAACTCACGAAACACGGGATCGAGGAATCGGTCGGACTCTAGCGACATCCACAGTTCCAGCTTGTTGGCCGGAAAGCTGTAGAAATAGCGCGTCGCGTCGGCGGAGGTGGTTGCGTTTAGCCCCACCCCCCCTGCGCGTTCCACCACCTGTCCGTATTCATTTTGGCGGACGTATTGCGCGGCCTGCGCCCTCACTCGGTCAAACTCTGCCTGTAGCTCAGCGGCGCGGCCCGTCTGCCCCGCAGCCTTTGCCGCCTGGATGCGGTCAAACAGTCGATCTAGGCGAGCGAGCAGCGGCCGCTCGGCGGCATAGTCGCTGGTGCCCAGGCGAGTGGTGCCCTTAAACGCGAGGTGTTCTAGGAAGTGGGCGGCTCCCGTTTTGCCCTCGGCTTCGTAGGCCGCGCCCACATTCACATAGGTCATGAACGAAATGACCGGAGCCTGATGCCGCTCTAGCACGATGAATTTCATGCCGTTGTCGAGGGTAAACTCCGTGACTCGATTCACCACCCGGTCAATGTAGGGCTGGATAGACAACGGTTCAGATCGGGGGGCGGTGCGGGCGATCGCCATCGTGGGAAACAGGCTCCACACGCCCAGCAGCAGGGCAACGGCAAGGGCAGGAATCAGGGCTAATCTTGCCCGATGAGTCTTTAAAGTCATGCAAGCTGAGCGCAATCGATTCGGCGCAGTAAATTCCACAAATTTCACAGAAAAATCCACGAGCCTCTTGCATAGTATCCACCGCGGGGGCGAGGCCGCCGCAGTAAACCATCGAAAATCTTCGATAAAAAAGCGTTTGATATAGATTATCTTCAATCGTTGCTTCAATGGTTGGCGATTCTCAATGACCTGACGGGTTCCTTGGCTACAGGCTCTTCCTACAGTGCCTTGCTCCAGTCCGGACAAAGCTCGCCTTCCCAGCCAAAGGGATGAAACCCGCAGATGAGCATCTGGCGGCGATCGCCATAGCCATAGGCAACGCCGTGATAATGCTCGCAGCCCAGGCAAGACTTGGGGCGAGAGGGAGATGTTTCGGTAAACCCAAGCTGCGATCGCAGAATATGCAGGCGGCTCTGGTGACGGTGCCAGCTTGCATGGTCGGCTTTTCGAAAGCTGTCGTTGGCGCGCCTGAAGGCATTGCGGGGAGCATTCATAGGTCTGCGCGGAGGGTAAAAAAACACGCTGCTCAAGCAGAACATGCAGACGGCTGACATCCAGCCTGCTTCATCTATGCTTCATCTACATTTTATAGTTCCCCGCGATCTCTCAACGGCCAACAGCCATGAACCGCAAACCATAGCCTGGAATCCGCCGAAACAGTTTTGCGGCAATGATTTGCAGCAATTAGCGCGATCACCGCAAGCCGCGCAATCACTGCAATCAGTCCGAAAGGGCCGAAATCGTGCGAGATTATGCAAAATCAGGCGGCACCTGCGCTTTGCCCTGAGACTGCTGCAAAAACGCCTGAATCAGCGCTTGCAGGTTGGCACGGGTGACTTCAGTGCCCGTGTTCAGGTTTCCTGGCACTTCAAAAAAGATGATGCTGTCTACGCTGGTCATTGCCACTAGTTGAAACAGGATGTGGGTGACGGGCATCGGAAACGCCATGATTTGCGGGTCTTTCGCCAACGGATTCGCCGTTGCGTCCTTCAGGCTGGCAAAGGCATAGACCACGTTTTTTTGAGCGCTGGCCTGGCTGCGATGGTTCAAAGTCGTCATCACCCATTGCTGCTCAAGGGTTTGTAGTATGTAATACTGGAGATGGCGAAGCTGTTGGGCAATTTCCTTGAGGGCTGGGGCGATCGCCGTCACCGCCGCTGGGGTTGTGCCATCTTGTGGCGCATTTTGAACAAGGTCTTGAAGTTGCTGATCCAGAGTCATACCGTTTGTTATTGATGTTATTGACGTTTAATGACGTTTAGTAATGTCGTAGTGATGTCGTGTCTTGACTACGCTGTGCGTATTTTGGGCTATCATTCTCATCAGTCTAGTTCAGAAGCTTGTTCACGAGTTCAGTTTGCAGTCCCGATGTTTCCCGACAGATGCTTTTTGTCCAGACCTTTTGGTTCAAATTCTGTACGGATGATGGGCGATCGCTGCTGAATCATTGCTAAAGTAGCAACTTTAATACAGCTAAAGCCTGCTGGAGCGATGGCTTTTCTCCTCAGAGTGCTGTCCTAGCGTCCTCCAGCAACTTTTGGGTTCGTTGACTTGACTTGAATCAGGCTGTTGATCGAAAACGCCAGTCTGCCACAGACTGGGGCTGCACTACCCCACCCTTGCCACTCCGTAGGGGTGTGTTAACGTTGTAACGATCTACATCCATCAGGGAGAGAGCACCCAAGGCGTGGAGGCTATTTTTAACCTGGTTTTTAACGAGCTACAGCAATGCACCCGTGCGTCTGAGCAAAACTGCCGCGACGTGGCATCCCGCATTACCGGAGAGGTCGCTCGCATTTGTTCAGAAAGCAAGCGCATTCAGTCGTCTGGAGAGGTCGATGCTTGGTCGGTTGCCCTAGCCCGTCACCGACTGAAGCAGTGTTTGAAATATTACCAGCTTGGGTCACGCCGGGGTCGGGTTGACCTGCACAGCACCCTCAGCGCTGTGGTCTATCGCTACATTACGCCGCCCCAAGTGCAATCGAGCTATCAGGCACGGCTAGCCTTGATCGAAGATTTTCTGCAAATTTTTTACATCGAAGCCATCAATGCCTTCCGGCGGGAAAATCAGCTTCTACCTACCTACAGCCCGAGAACCGCGCTGGAACTGGCGGAATACATGGCCTTCACTGAGCGCTACGGCAAGCGACGGATTCCGCTGCCGGGTCGCCGTAGTCAGCAGTTGATCATTCTACGGGCGCAGACCTTTTCGCAGCAGCAGCCCCCCGAAACCATGGTGGACATGGAGCAGGCAGCCGAAGGCGCAACCGGGGAAACCGACCAGTCGCGGAGTGGCGCACCCATGCAGCAGGTGCGAGAGCAGATGGTGGCCCAAGAGCCAGAGGTCGAAGAAGATTCGCTGCGGCATACGGTCGTCGCGGAACTGCTTAGCTACCTGGAAGAGCGACAGCAACAAGACTGTGCCGATTATTTCACGCTGCGACTTCAGGATTTGCCGACGCAGGAAATTGAAAAAATTTTGGGACTCAGCCCCCGCCAGCGGGATTATTTACAGCAGCGGTTTAAATACCATCTAATTCGGTTTGCCCTATCCCATCACTGGGAGCTGGTGCATCAATGGCTAGAGGCAGACCTAGAGCGGAATTTGGGGCTAACGCCGCAGCAGTGGGATGATTTGCTCAGCCGCCTTAGCACGACCCAGCAGGAAATGCTAAAACTCAAACAGCAGGGCAGACCCGATGGGGCGATCGCCCAATCTCTCGGCTGCACGGCAACTCAAGTGCAAAAACAATGGTCTAAATTGCTAGAACTTGCTTGGGAAATTCGTAACAATGTTGTGTCCGGAGCAGGGGTAATCGGGGATGAATAGTGACTCAGAAGCTGAGGATATTGTTTCCTGGCTTCTACAACAGCTAGATCAATCGACTGCTGCGCCATCAGGGGAAGCCGGTTTAGAAACCGGACGTGATGCGTTGGATGCAGCACATCCGCAATCGAATCACGATAATCTGCTCGACTCGGAAGCGATCAACGCGCTGTTGAATCCCTTAGCCGAGTCGGATGTTTTTTCTTTTCAAGACACATCGTTATCCCAATTATCCCATTCAGGAGAGATACCTGCTGTGCAAGACCGTTTTTATGCTTTGTTGAGACATCGGTTGCGGGAGGAAATCGAGCGCCGACCGCCCCTCTATCCCTGGGAAACCGAGGTGCGAGAGTATGAAGATGCCCTCGCGCCAGAGCTAGCGACTGCAACTGTCTGGGCATCCCAAATGCAGGCACTCAACCTGCCCGTCCCGATGCCCGAAGGCGTGCTAAATCGTTTGCTGGAACAGTGCCAGGCACTCCTGCAATCCTCATTGCAGGAAGGTAGAAAGCTCGTGCAAGCCGTAGAAGCCCTGTTTCCCGGTGAATCAGATGCGCTGAATCACTTGGCTGGCTACGTGATGGCGGCCCCCGTTCGCTCCGGAACTGCCGCTCCCGTGTTGGAAGGCATCCTCGACCACTATGATGCGGCGACCCAGCCTCAGCAGATGTTACTGTCGCTGGTGGCAGCGCGGGAAATTTTGAATACGCTGGTGCTGACGATTTCCCCATCTCAGCCCGCTCTAGAGCGCGAGTGGCACACCCCGGCTGGTTTGCTGACCCTGCGGGCGATGCTGCTGGAATCTGGTAGTTTGCAACTGCTGGCCCAACTTCCTTGCGCTGGTCGGCTCAAGCTGCAAAGCAGCGAGGTTGAGAAAACCGCCCATCGCGCCAATGCTGGCCCCGTCAGCCTAGAACTGCTGGAGGTGGAGGCGTTGCAATCTTACTCTGTGCAGGTGGAATTGGAGCAAGCAGGCATGAAGTCTCTGTCATTTGCAATCGCCATTGGCGAATAAGTCAGGTTTGCTGTATGCCGAGACTGCACACCAAGTTACACAGACACCAAGTTACACAGATCTAGTCACACTCTAGTTACACTCTAGTTACACAGATCTGTATTGCACGTATTGCACAGACTTACGCAGCTAGCTGACTAATCGACTCAATCCCGTGTTGCATAAACGCGGGATTTTTTTGTGCAAGCTTGTATTTGGCACTACAGTCTATCTGAGCATAGGCTGCCTGATCATGGGATACCCAAAGTCATCAGCAACGCTAGAAACAATTCAGCGTATCGCGGGTATTGCGGCCAGTGACTGGGTTTGTGCCCCGAGCCACCGCGCAGAGCTTGTCCTGCATATCTTCGCGCAGCAGCACGTCGGTAAAATCTGCCCCATCAATTTTTGCGCCTTCAAACCGGGCGTTGAAAGCAAACGCGCCCTCTAGAATGGCATTGGTCAGGTTAGCTTCGACCAGACGAGCCGAGTCGAGTGTTGCGTTGGTCAGGTTGGCGGCTTCCAGGTTGGCATCCTCTAGATTGGCCGCAAAGAAGCTAACGCCCTGGAGCTGGGTGTGGCTGAGATTGGCGTTGCGGAGGTTGGCTTTGGTAAAGCTGGAGTCAGTGAGGTCGCGCCCGGAAAAGTCGGCATCGACCAGATTTTCGCGGTTGTAGTCGAGCGCTTGGGCCGGAGTTGGGGAAAGCAGAGCGATCGCCCCTGCTAGCACCACACTCCACACTAGCATCCGGTGAAGGGAACAAATCAAAGCTTGCAGACTTTGCCATACCTTAGCGCCACCTGCACGTGCGCCACCTGCACGCAGCACCAAACGCGAATAAAACCCACGCATCATCGTTGTTCCACTTAGCACGTTCTACCTAGCACGTTCTACCTAGCACGTTCTACTTAGCACAGTGAGCTAATGTTGATTGCAGAGAATTTCTGCATCAGGTTGGTCCCTAGTTGATCTTACCCGAATCCTTACGCAAGTCTGTGGCTACCTGTTTCAGAAGAACAGGCTAGAAGTGTTGACCAGTTGGCCCAACTGAGCCGTTACCATTGCACACGGTGTCTCGCTGGTTGAGCCAATATCGTCACGGTGGACTGCTTTCTCTCTCCTCCTTCATCGCCCTACCCTAAACTGCCATGCCAGCCCCAGCAGCCCGCCCAGCCCGATGTAGTAGAGAGACGGCAGCAGCAGCTTGCGGATAATCGAGCCTTCGCGCCCAAGCAGCCCAACGGTGGCAGCGGCGGCAACAATATTGGACACGCAGATCATGTTGCCGGCCGACGCGCCGACACACTGGAGCGCCAGAACCAGCGCCGTGGAAAGGTTGAGTCGATCTGCTACGCCAAACTGAAACAGTGAAAACATCATATTGCTGACGGTGACGCTGCCTGCGACAAATGCGCCGATCAGCCCGACCAGCGGAGCAAATAGGGGCCAGCTCTGGCCGGCGATCGCCGACATGGTATCCGCCAGCGTGAGCGGCATACTGGCCAGGCCGCTGTCGTTGGTGCCGGAGTTGATAAAGACTCGCGCCATCAGCACGGCTGCGCCCAGGGCCAGCGTCACCTTGCGAATGACGGGCAGCGCATCGGCGATCGCCCGTTGCAGATCAACGGGCTTCATCTGGTGCAGGAAGTAGGTGATGCCCACCACCGCCAGCAAAATCGTCGGCGGCAGATAGAGCGGCAACATCGTCGCCGTCAGCGGCGTGCCCAAAATTTCTGGCCAGCGAATCTGCACAGCGCGGAGGGCAGATTGCACAGGCGGCACGACCCGCGAAATCACCAGCAGCAGCCCCACCAGCACGTAAGGCAGCCAAGCCCTGACGCGATTCATCAGGGGGCGATCGCTCATCAGTTGGGGCGTGGTGCTGCCCTGCCAGGAGTCATCCCAATGCTCCCTGGGCGGAAAGTCCCACGGTTCGCGGGGCAACAGCCAACCCGCCCGCGCCACCGGCACGACGATCGCCAGCCCCAGCAGCCCGCCGATGATCGTGGGAAACTCGGGCCCTAGCACCCGTGCCGTCAGCGCATAGGGCACGGTGAACGCCAGCCCCGCAAACAGCGCAAATTTCCATGCGGCGAGTCCCTGGCGCACCGAAGTGCGATCGCCAAAAAAGACTGTCAGCATGATGCAAAGAATCAGCGGAATGAACGTCCCCACAATGCCATGCAGCAGACCCGCAACGGTTCCGATTGCCTTGAGATATTGCGGATAGCTCAGCCCCAGCGCGGCGGCCTGCGCCAGCACCGCCTCCACGCCCGCCAGCCCCGCGTCGATGCCAATTAGCACGGGCGTACCCACTGCACCAAAGGTAGACGGCGTACTCTGGATAATCAGCGCCGCCAGCACCGCCGCCATCGCCGGAAAGCCGATCGCCACCAGCAATGGCACGCAGATCACCGCTGGCGTACCAAAGCCGGACGCGCCTTCGATGAAGCTGCCAAAGAGCCACGCAATGATGATTACCTGCACCCGGCGATCGCCCGAAATCGACAGCAGGCTTTGCCGAATCGCCTGAATCGCACCCGATGCCTGCAACGTATTCAGCAGCAGCACCGCCCCAAACACGATGTAGAGAATCTCTAGCGCAATAAACAAGCCCTGAATGCTAGACGCGGCGACCCACGCGGGCGGCACCCGCCAGATCCAGAGGGCGATCGCCACGGTCACCAGATAGGCGATGGGCATGGCCCGCCCGGCAGGCAATCGCGCCCCCAGCAGCAGCACAAACACCGTCAGAATCGGCAGAGCGGCAATCAGGAAATACAGCACAAAGGATTCAATGGAGACGCAACGGCGACATAGGCAGATATTTTTTTCTAGAGCAAGTTTCGCTGCCTGTCTAGGAACTGCGATACACTCTCACGCTGTCGCCCGCGCCAAGCCGCTGAGCGAAACGGCTGCACCCAAATTCGAGGATTTGAGAATTTATTCGGGGGGCAAATCGCCAAAGCGATCGCGGTATCGGGCCAGCAGCGCTTCAGCGGCCTCTCGCTGCTGCTGTTCCACCAGTCGCCGCTGCTGCTCTGCCAGGGCCGATTCCTCCGGCGTAGGCACGAGTTCGCCCTCTGGTGTCAAAAAGCGGAGTTGCCCTGCCACCACGCCTAGCCAGAGTTGCAACTGCTGGCTCCACAGGTGTCCCTGGGCATTGGGTGGCAAGTCTTGATAGGTTCCATCCACTAGATGGAAGCCCTGAAATTCCTGCGTGTTTGGGTCAAACCAGAAATAGTCCGGCGTGCGGAAAGTGTCTTGATAAATTTGCTTCTTTAAGCCCCGGTCAGTGCTGGCGGTAGAGGGCGACAAGAGTTCGATAATCACGTTGGGATACTTGCCGTCTTCTTCCCACACCACCCAACTCTTGCGGGGACGCTTTTCTGCACCCAGCACCACGAAAAAATCTGGGCCGCGAAAATCATTCGACTTGGTCTGATTTGGGCTGTAATAGATTGTGAGATTGCCAGAGGCGTAAAAATCCTGGCGATCGCGCCAAAACCAGTCCAGGCACTTGATCAGCAGCAGCATTTGCTGCAAATGAAAATCGGTTTCCAAAGGAGGCTCGTCGCTGTAGAGGTCGCCGGGTGGAAAGGTCACGCCATCCGCCTGCGCCTGCTCATAGAAGGAAGCCTCGGCATCCAAAGCCGATGCCGCTTCGGACGCGGGTTGGGTTGCAGGAGTCGCTGGAACAGACATGGGAATTAATCTTTCCAATGCGTTTTGTCTTAGTCTAGCGAAGAAGGTTTGTAGGGAAGATCAAGGGCAGGGCGATCGCCCCAAACCCGCCAGCAAGCCGCTAGCCTTA
>JBDNCP010000091.1:0-20129 GCA_046719575.1 Cyanobacteriota bacterium | reverse complement strand
TTTTCGCTTTTCGTTTTTTTCCATCCCTCCCTCTCTTCTACGCCTTAGATTGGTCAATAATATGGCGGGCGATCGCCAGACTGAGGCGGGCTTGTTCAATGCTAGAAAGGTTTTCCCAGGCTTCAGAGCGCACGGAGCGCAGCGCTCCCTCTAGCAAATCGTTTTCGCTCTTGTCGCGCATGGCATAGGCAAAGGGACGTGCTAGTACATAGAGGTCGTCGTCGCCCCACTCTGGCAGCACATTGCGGACGCTGGCAACGAGCTGGTCAGCCAGAGAATTGGAGGAGGCGATCGCCATGTGAACCTGATGCACCAGCCGTTCTAGCAGCCCCTGCGGCATTCGGTCGGCAAACTGCTGAAACAGGCCGCTGAAAGAAGCGGTGAAAGAAGTGGTCGTCAGCCCAGGTTGGGCGGTATCCACCGTGGCCCACAGTTGATCAAACTGGGCAGAAAGGGACTGAGCATAGGAATCGAGTATGTCGGTGGACCAACCCGCCGCCACTTCCTGCTCAAGCTGCTCAAAATAGCCAGATGCGGCAGGATCTGCCGGATTCCAGGGATAGGATACATCCGCATCGTCTAAGACGACCTGGAGGAGTTCTAGCTCAGCCTGAGATCGAAAGGCAGAAAAGCAGGGACGGGTTGAATCGCTTGCCATGGTTCTTGCTCCTGAATGCGCCGGACGAGTGTGGTCCAATAAGTTGTCCAAATAGCTATTTGTCGTAAATAGTGTCAGTGTCAAGTGAGTATCGAATGGGTTCGATAGGACTAGCTACAGGCTGGGATAGGTCAGTTCCGTAATTGGCTGCTGAGGAATTTAAAAATGTTTGTAGCGGGCTAAAGTGGAAATTTTTGAAAGGGCGCGATCCAGAACAACATAGACGGAAAGCCGTACCCACTCCTGCAAAAGGGCACTCATGGGCCGATCGTCATAGAGGCGGTGTGAGATCATTTGGCACAAATTCTAGCTGAAACGTGCCAAATCGGAGGAGGCTATGGGGCTTGAGGGCGACCTCTTCTTGGTGTACTTTGCGCCACTGGCCCTGTGGCTCTAGCAGAAATGTGCCAAATCGAGAAAAGTCGCGTAAGACGTAGACAGGCTCCGTGCTGGCTGTACCCACCGATCCGCGATAAAAGATCTCGGCGTGGCGGCGAGAAACGCCAGGAGATTTAATCACCAGGTCGTTGCCTTCTAAAAAGCCTACTCGTACCATGCCACCATAGATGGGCCAGGTTTGATGGGGCGGCTCGACGGCGCGTAAGCAGGCCGAGGGAAACGGCACCTCACCCCAGCTAGACGGATTTTCGGGAATTTCGGTAACGCCTTCTGTCAGCGGTTTGACCAATTCGCCATCAAATTCGGGATGCATGTAAAGGACGGGCAGGGTCCAGGCGATCTGGTTAAAGCGGTAGAGCGTGAGCAAATGCTGGCGGGCGATCGCCACAGCCTCATCAATGGGCGATCGCTCCGCTAGGGCCCGAGCAAACCGCTGGATAAAGCTGTGAGCTTCGTGTTCGGCAATGCGATCGCGCATCCCCAGCACCGCAGGCACGCCGTGATGAATCAGCACTTCGGCCAGGCTGCTGCGGGGAATGGGGCGATCGCCCTGCATTTCGGGCTGTGCGCCCCAGCAAGCATTGAACACTGCCAACTTAACGCGGCAGCGGGTCAGCACCTGTGCTAGTTCCGTGCCGTTCATGGTGGCATCGGGACGGAGGAAAAGCATCCCGCCATCCGGGCCGGGCATCCCGTGACCAGAGTAAAACAGGACGTTATACTGCTTGCTTTCCAGGTGAGAGGTGAGTTCGGCAGCGGTTGGCTGCACTAGCGTCGTCACTTCGCAGGGCACTGGCGGCACAAAGCGATGAAACGCGTCTCCCTGAGATACATCCTGGAGTAGCGCCGTCAGCGCGTCGGCTTCTTGCTGCAACTGGAGTCGAAAGTCGCTGGTGGAAAGGCTGCGATCGGGTTCTGCGTCCTGTCCTTGCACCAGCAAAATCCGCAGTGAGTGTTCTTCGCGCAACGCAGGTAGCGGATCGACTTCGTTGGTGGTGCGGCTAAACAACACCTGCTGGCTCAGGGCGATCGCCTGTCGTCCAGGCTGGGGCTGCATGATTTCCCACGGCAGCGCCATGAGTTCCGGGTCGCGAATCTCTAGCCGCAGCCGCAGCGCTCGCCCCTGGCCTTGGGCGATGCCCTGGCTCTGGGCCAGGCTATTTTGAATCGACCCGTCAAACAACCACTGCCACAGACTTACACCCAAATGCTGCATCAGGCGGCCCGCGTAGCCTGGTGCCGGATCATCCGGCTGGGGGGGCGGCAAGACCACCGCCGGAATGCGGGGCACTGCGGGCAAATCGCGCAGAGAAAACATGGACTGCCACGCTTGCCAAATCTCGGTTAGCTCCGCCGACCAAGTCCGGTCGTTATGAACATAGCCTGCCTGCGATGGGGCCTGTAGAACCCAAATCGCATAGTGGTCTGCGTCAGCAGCAGTGAGGCGGCGAATCGCAAGCCGCAGGCAGGGATGATCAGACGAAAACATGAAACCGAAAGGTTAAACGGCTAATTCAACAGAATCCATTGCTCGAAATCGAAATGCACCCAATCGACACTGGGTCGTGTCAGCGGAAACCGTAAACGGGCTGAAGCCTTGAATCTAGACCCCAGACCCTGAGTTAACTGAATCTAGTATTCCCAGACCTGTTCCAGACTGCTGCGTTTCTGGAGGCGATCGCCCCTCCCGCCTGATTTCCATGCTGCCTGATTGATCGTCACACTGCCAACGTTTATCCAGTGTATCGAGTAATTCACCGGGTTTTTCCTCTTGGTCTCCAGAAGGCTGGATCTTTAGAGGCTAAATCTGGCTAAATCTTCGGAGGTTAGCTCTCAGAGGCTAACCCTTAAAAGCTAGCCAACACCACCGGGAGATGCGTCTGGTGAGGCGCTGGGGGGCGTTGTAGGCCCGCTAGGCGGTGGGGCTGGGGGCGAAGCGGGCAAATCGGGCGTTGGGGTCGAAGGAGGGGCACAGATGCCGCGCTGGGCATCGGTCAGCGTGGGGTTGGGCATCATCAGCGGACGAAGATCGGTCAGCGTAACCCAGCCTTCTGCGCCGGGTGCGGCGATTGCGCTCTGGTCAGACGGCGAGGCATTGGGCGCAGGGGGTGGAGATGGAGCTGGCAAATCGCCCGTGGGCGATGTCGATAGCGCCGAGTTTGCACTAGAAGCAGAGCCACTATCCGGCGAAATAGGGTTGAGAGCGGGGCGGGAAGCTGGCAATGCAGCGGGTGTAGGAGTCGGGGCTATAGCTTGCTGGATCGAACAAACCCTCAGCTTGATTAAGGTAGGGGTATCAAGCGGGTGACGATCTAGCACCATCAGCACACTGCCAGGGGCAATAGATTTGGTGACTGCCAAATCTGGAGTCGTCGCTGTCGCGGGGTTGGGGGATGCTGTGGAATGACTCCCGACTGGGGGGAGCGAGGGCTGCAAAATCAGCCCGGAGGTTTCACTGGGTACGCCATCTGCCGCTCGTCCAATCAGAATAAACGCACCAGGCTGAAGGGCGATCGCTGGGTCTTCTTCGGGAGATAGGGATTCGGAAGGGAGTGGGGGAAAACCCGTTAAACCAGTCAGGCGATCGCGCATTAGTCCATAGCCCAACGCTCCCGCCCCTATTAGGGCCAGGATAGTTAGCACCAGCGGCAGGGGGCTTGGCTTGGCGGCGACGGGCGAGGCGACCTGCGTTTTGGGTAGAGCGGATTCAGCAGACGGCGGCGCGAAACTGGGGGGCGTTTTAGAGGCCTGGGTTGGAGTGGCCGAGGAAGCGACGGGTGAAACGACGGCCGTAGGGGCGATCGCCGTGGGGACTGGAGCGGCCTCTGCACCCGGAAGCTGCGTCGGCGCAAGCTTCGTAGGCGACAGGCTAGGAAGCTGGACGTGAATAATCCCAACGGTTACGTTGTCATGACCATTTTGGGAATTCGCCAGATCGACGAGCCGCTGTGTGACCATTTCTAAATTGGCACGTCCGCTCAGCACGGGCAGCAGTTCCAAATCCCAATACTGCTCTACCCGGTCGTTGTCGCTCAGCCCGTCAGAACACAGTAGAAACAGGCTGTCTTCATCCAGCACAAACCGCTGCACGTTGGCATGGAGCAATGTCGAACTGCTCATGCCCAGCGCCTGCACCAGAGAGCCAGAACTCACGTGTTGCAGTGCCTCTCGATAAAAGCTGTAGCCCATGCGGACTTCCCGCGAGGCTACGTCGTCATCCTGCGTAATCTGGTGACAGTTCCAAGGGGTAATCCAATAGGCGCGGCTGTCTCCCACATGGGCCAGGTATAGCTCATGCCCCCGCACTAGCGCCATTACTAGCGTTGTGCCCATACGCTGCCGATCTTGACGATGCTCTTCGTCGTTGCGCTGGCTGATCACGTCGTTGGCGGCGCAGGCGGCGGCTTCTAGCTCCTGCATTAATGCTGATGGGCTGAGACCGCTGAGGTCGCTGGACTGGAGCCGCTGCTGCACGGCGGCGATCGCCAGATTCGAGGCCACGTCGCCGCCCTGATGCCCGCCAATGCCATCGCAGACAATGAGCAGCGGTATGGTGGTGGGGGTAAGGGCGATCGCCTGAACCGTGCCGCTGGGGGGATAGCAGGCATCTTCGTTGCGCTGGCGGCTGGGACCCTGGTCGGTGCGCGTGGCCAGCGACACCTGGCGAGGAGCCGCTTGCGCCACAGTCCACAGCGCTTTGTCTAGGCGTTCGATCACCTGTTCTGAGGAATAAAGCTGCCCCCGGATCATCTCCTGACAGAGGGGATCGAGATGGGGCAAAACTTTAGCATGGGCGGTGGGCAACCACTGCTGCCACAGGCCGCCCAAGTCTGCCAGCGTGGGGTCAATGCCCGATGCATCCACTTGCAGTTCTATCAGGCGCACTAGCGGCCCCTCCACTCGCAGCAAGTCTGGCATCAGCAGGGACGAGACGACTTGCTCTGTGGCAAAGGGCTGCCACAGGTGCGCGATTTGCCAGAGCCAGTTGAGTTGGCGCAGCGCAGAAGACCGGGGCCAGAGGTCTGTCAGGGAGGGAAAAACCTGGGGGGCACTGGCAGTAGGGTCAGCCTCGGACGGAGGATTGGGAAGGTAAAGGGGCGATCGCTCTAACAGCGCCAACTTTTCTGGGCCGCCCGCCGATTCAAGCCGCACCCAGTCATATACTTGGGGCACATGCAGCGCATAGGGCGACAGCCGCAGATAGGGCAGCAGCTCATCGGGAATCTGTTCAGTAGAAATTCCTGGCAGCAGCCCCGGCTTGGTGTCTAGCAGCACCCGCCTGCCCTTTACCAAATAGCGATTAGCCAACAGCTCATCTACCCGGCACAACTCAGCCGCCGGGCCAATCGCCCAGAGATATCGCTTCGTCAGCGGCGTTCTACACGTCTGGCAAAACTTGCTGTACTCTGAATTGGGTGCCTGACAGGAATAGTTAGAGCAATAGAGCATTCGCAGGGTAGGCGACCAGCAGCCGATGAATAATAGGGTTCGGCTTTACTAGGATAACGTAGACCCTAGCCGAACACACCATTTCATGAGCCATCGTGTTGAAGCCATCGTGTTGAACACGAGCGGTTTGGCGATCGCTACCCAAAATACGGCCAGACTGCGAATTCTTAAACTGCCAATTAAACCAATTAAACTGCCAATTCTTAAACGTTGATGTCAGCCGACACCCTCGGTAGCCCCAAGCTGTAGTTTCGCACACGGCTTTGCAGGTTGTAGGACACCTTGCCTTCGTAAAGGAGCGATCGCACAAAATGCTCCAGGTCTGAGCCAATCCGCCGCACGTTGTAGTCGGTCAGATCTGCTCCGTCGTACTGCGCGGTCAGTTCCTCAAATTTCTGATAGACCGCTTTCAGGGCTTCGTCGTTCCAATTCAGCTCGTTGTCTGGGTCAACATCCAGCGTCAGCTTATCGGTGCTAGGAACGAGTTCATTGTCCTGAACCTCTGCTGAGAAAATCCGAATGTGTCGCGTGGTGGACTTGATTAACATAGTGCGATCGCCGCCCAAAAAGTTCGCTACTCAAAGGTCTTCAGCCATTGTACAGGTCATACCCCAAGCCAAGTTAGATTTTCTGGGCGCTCTCACTTTTATATTCTCGATAGTCTCAATTGCGATTCGTAAATTCGCCCGCCATACCTCAAAGCAAAGAGCAGCTCCGCGAATTGCAGAACCGCTTGCTGAGGGATGACGACAACCCGACGTAATATGTCGGGTTGTTTCGATTTGTCAAACCAGTGATCTCGTGAGGCGCTAGCGCACTGTCCCTTCTAAATGCGCCGTATCGATGGGCTTCATTAGATAAAGCTGAATCATCTTCACGCCAATCGACAGGATATGAGGCAGACGTTTTAAGGTCTTCAGTAACTTCGGCTCTTGAGTTGCAGGTGCATTGACGATTTTCAAGTAGCTGGCAGCCGCTTCGTCCATCCAGCGGAAAAAGTTGGGATGGTCTACATCAAGAATGACAGGAAACACACGACCGGCCGTAGCGTTTGTCTCGCGGATAACATCGATATCGTAATCTCGTGCATTGATGCCCAACGCCTTGTAGAAACCAGACCGCTGCAAGTCGTTGAGATACATCGTCGCAAACACCGACAGCAAAAAGAAGCGACACCACAGCCGCGCCTTCCAGTCGTTCAGAATACTGGGCTGCGCCTTCATAATCGCATCAAAGAAATCGCCGTGGCGGTTTTCGTCCTGACACCAGTTCTCAAAGAAGCTGAAGATCGGGTAGATGCGATTTTCGGGATGGGCTTGCAGATGGCGGAAAATCTTGATGTAGCGCCAGTAACCAATTTTCTCTGACAGGTAGGTGGCGTAGAAAATGAACTTGGGCTTAAAGAAGGTGTAGCTGCGGCTCTTGGTTAAAAAGCCCAGATCCAGCGACATATTAAAGTCTGACAGGGCCTTGTTCAAAAAGCCTGCGTGCCGAGCTTCGTCCCGCGACATCAGTGTAAAGCACTCTGCCAGCACTGGGTTTTTGTCTTTTAGACGACGACCCAACTCTTTGTAGAGCAAGAAGCCGGAGAACTCTGCCGTGCAAGAGCGCTCCAGAAACTCGATAAACAGTCGGCGGCTCTCGCCATCGATATGATCCCAGGATTGGTTAAATTCTTCGCTCCGCACAAAGTGATGACGGTTGTAGTCCGTGCGGAACTCTTCCAGGATTGCCCTCAGTTCATCCTCGTTCAAAGAGATGTCCATCTTGGCCATCTCGTCGAAGTCGGTGGTGTAGAAACGGGGGGTGAGAATGGTCTCTTTTGCCGGGACTTTCACACCCGGACGCAGTTCTTCAAAGCCAGGTTTCTTGAGGGAATCTACCATTGCCAGGTCTTATCAGATTGGATAACTCGGAGCTTTAATAAACGGCGGCTCGCAAACAGCGCAATACATTGGGCCGCGTGTCTTTCAGTCTATCAGGACGACGTAACGGAAATGCGGAGAGCGTGTTAAGAGTTGCAACAGATGGAAAAGAAAAAACGAAAAATGAAAAATAGAACCTCTTCGCTCTTCGTTCTTCGTTCTTCGCTCTTCGTTCTTCGCTCTTCGCTCTTCGCTCTTCGCTCAGTCTCCATCCATCCACCCACTCTGTCCACCCATCCACCCATCACCCCATCACCCCAGCCCCCAGCACTTGATTCAGCTTGCCACTGCGGAAGCCTTCCAGGTCTAGCGTGACGTAGACAAAGCCGTAGCTCTGGAATTCGGCAACCAGGGCGGGCAAGTCGAGGGTGCTAATGAAGGTTTTGATATCTTCGGCGGGGAGTTCGATGCGGGCGGTGTCGCCTTCGGAACGGACGCGCAGGGTTTTTAGCCCCAGCTTTCGTAGGTGGCGTTCGGCGCGGCCGACGCGCTGGAGCTTGGCGACGGTGATTTCTTCGCCGTAGGGAAAGCGGGAGCTAAGGCAGGGCTGGGCGGGTTTGTCCCACCAGGGAAGTTCCAGCATTCGGGAGAGTTCGCGGACTTCGAGCTTGGTGATGCCGACTTCGGCCAGGGGCGATCGCGCTCCTCTCTCCTTTGCCGCCTGAATGCCAGGTCGATAGTCCTGCAAATCATCGGCATTCACACCATCGACCACGTAGGGATAGCCGCGCTCCAGAGCGAGGGGCTTTAGCGTGTCGTGCAGTTCGCTCTTGCAGAAATAGCAGCGGTTGATCGGGTTGGCGGTGTAGTTGGGGTTGTCCATTTCGTGGGTCTGCACCACTTCATGGGCGATGCCGATTTCTGCTGCCTGCACCCGTGCGTCTTCCAGGTCTTCGGGCAAGAGCGAGGGCGACTCGGCGGTGACGGCCAATGCGCGATCGCCCAACACGTCCCACGCCACCTTGGCCACCAGCGTACTGTCGATGCCGCCTGAGTAGGCAATCAGCGCCCGATCCATCTCTGCAAAGAGCGATCGCAACTGTTCTAGCTTGTCTGCCAGCATGAATCTTGCGTTATCCTCCCAACGCTGTCGTCTGTTTTCCAGACTAGCGGATTTGGAATGGAGAGCGGGGAAAGTGTAGCTCAGGCGACATCTGGAACCAGAGAAAAAGGGCGATCGCCCGTGGATTCCAAAGAAATGCCTAAAGCTACCCTCGATTTCTAAAAGCAGTCTCTAAAGTAGTACCTATGCGTAACCTCTAGCGTGATGAACACTCGCAGATGGTCTTAACAATGGTGTGTTTTTCAGGCTGGCTTTTGAATCTTTGGGAGGGATGAACATGGCAGATGCAGCTTTACCCACAGCGTCGAGTGACTCGGAGGGACTGCAATCCACCGTCCGTCATCCCCTCGCGGTGCAGCGGATTCGGCGGCTGGTGTGGAAATTGGCGATCGCCACGCTGATTCTGATGGCGATCGGCAGCGCCACCCGCGTCATGAATGCTGGCCTAGCCTGCCCCGACTGGCCCCTTTGCTACGGCACGCTGGTTCCCACCCAGCAGATGAACTTGCAGGTATTTTTGGAATGGTTTCATCGGCTGGATGCCTCGCTGATTGGGCTATTGACCATGCTGCTAGTGGGCATGAGCCTGTGGTATCGCCGCTCAATCCCCCGCTGGCTACCTTGGGCTTCGGCGTTTGCCCTGTTTCTCGTCGTGTTTCAGGGGGTGCTGGGCGGGCTGACTGTCACACAACTGCTGCGGTTCGACATTGTGACGGCGCATCTGGGCACGGCATTGGCGTTTTTCATCACGCTGCTGGTGATGGGTGTAGCGCTGCTGCCCCATCAGGGCACGGGTACAGTGGGCAAATTGCCCTGGTTTAGCCTGGCCGCCGCGCTGCTGGTCTATGCTCAGAGCCTTTCGGGGGCGCTGGTGGGGTCGCGCTGGGCGCTGCACCAGTGCCTCGGCGGATCGCAGCTTTGTGTGGTGATGAATACACACCTGCTGGGGGTGGTTCCCGCTAGTCTGTCGGTGTTGATTCTGGTGGGGCTGGCGTGGCGCACTCCGGCGCTGCATCCCAGCCTGCGGCGACTGGCAAATCTGGCGCTGGGTTTTCTGGCGCTACAGGTGTTGCTGGGCGTGGCGACCTATCGCCTGCACTTGCAGGTCGAGCCGCTGACGGTGGCCCACCAGATGGTCGGCGCGTGCCTGCTGGGAACGCTGGTTTGTTTTACGGCGCTGGGATGGCGCGATCGCCCTGTGTCTGAGGTCAAAAGCGCGGCAGTCCAGCCCTCGTCCGATCCGACCGAGCCGCCGCCGTCTGGCGCGGTGCCCGTTTAGTCGGGAGGAGAGTTTGATTTTGGATTTTCGATTTTGGGCTGGGTTGCCTGATGACAGATGATTTCATGGCTTTTGGACGAGGCAACTTAAATTTTTCCCAAAGTCTTTTTTTGTAATTTCCCGCAATATTTCGCTCTGCTTAAGTTTCGATCCGCTGCTTTTTAGGATGCTGCTAATGCAAGATACCGTTTGCACCAATTCCATCCGCCATCATCAAAATGTTTGGCAAGTTGTTCAGAGCTACTGGCAACTGACAAAACCCCGCATCATCATCCTGCTGCTGATTACCACCGCAGGCAGTATGTGGATCGCCGCGCATGGAGAAGTAGACCCTGTGTTGGCGCTAGTGACGCTACTGAGTGGGGCGCTAGCCGCTGCCTCAGCCAACACGATTAACTGCCTCTATGACCGAGATATCGACTACGACATGGAGCGCACGCGCCACCGCCCGCTGCCGTCGGGCCGCATCCAGCCGCGAGATGCGCTGATTTTTGCGATCGCCCTCGCGCTCATCTCCTTTTCGCTGCTGACGGTGTTCGCCAATCTGCTCAGCGCTTGCCTGGCCATGTCGGGCATTGTGACCTACGTGCTGGTCTATACCCACTGGCTGAAGCGCCACAGCACGCAGAACATCGTCATCGGCGGTGCAGCGGGCGCGATTCCGCCGCTGGTGGGCTGGGCGGCGGTAACGGGTGAGCTAAGCTGGGCCGCCTGGGTCTTCTTTGCCATCATCTTTTTCTGGACACCGCCCCACTTTTGGGCGCTGGCGATGATGATTCAAAAGGACTACGAAAAGGTCGGCGTGCCGATGCTGCCTGTGGTCGCAGGACAGGTCGCCACTGCCAAGCAAATCTGGATCTACACGCTGATTATGATTCCGGTGACGCTGCTGCTGGTGTTTCCGCTGGGCGTAATGGGGGCAGTGTATCTGGTGGCGGCGCTGGGACTGGCGGCTATCTTCCTGAAAAAAGCCTGGGCCCTGCTAGAAAACCCGACAGACTACGACTCAGCGCGATCGCTCTTTAAGTACTCCATCTTCTACATGATGCTGCTCTGCGCGGGCATGGCGGTGGATAGCCTGCCGATCACCCACCAGATCACGGGGCATATTTCGGGGGCGATCGCCCAGCATGTTTCGTTCCTGAGCGAAATTGTGCCGCTATAGCATTGGGCAGCTAAGTCAGATTTGCTTAAGTTCAGATCTACTTAAGTCAGGTTTGCTCTACTTGGCTTAGCTGCTCAAAAACCCCGCCGCCCATCTCTGCAAAATTGGATTCACGACCTCTGGCGCTTCGTCTTGTGGGCAATGCCCCAGCCCTTCTAACGGGATGAAATCTTGAACACAGGGATAGTTAGCGAATTCGCGGCCAAGGGCGATCGGTTCCCACGGGTCCTCTGTACCCCACAGCACCAGCACCCGACAGGTGACGCGGGGCAGCAAGTCCTCCGCCAGCGGCCCCTGCGAATAGCGGATAAACGCCAGAAACACATCCACTGCGCCCGGTTCAAAGGCTGGCTTTAGCAGCAGATCTACCAGTTCGTCGGTCACGGCATCCTTGCGGCCATAGGCTTGCAGCAGCACCTTGCGAACCGTTTTGGGCTGGGCAATTTGCGAAAAGAAGAATTGCCCGATCGCCCGATTGGCCAGCACTTGCTGAAGCCACACCGAACCAAACCGCCGATACCACGGCAGCGTCGCCCGCTTGCGGTCGTGCAGCATCCGCAGGGAGCAGTCGAGCATGGCCACCCCGCGCACCCATTCTGGCTCCAGCACCGCCGCCTGAAGCGCCGCCACACAGCCAATGGAGTTTCCCACCAGCAGCACGGGTTCCCCAATCACCTCGCGGCAAAAATCGAGCAACTGCTGTCCCCAGGTTTCAAACGTGTATTGAATTTCCTCTCCTGGCGCGGGTTTAGCAGAATAGCCGAAACCAATCAGGTCAATGGCAAACACGCGGTTCGTTTCGGCAAGAACCGGAATATTCTTGCGCCAGTGGTCGCTGGATGCGCCAAAGCCATGCACCAGCAGCATCGGCACACCCGCGCCGCCCGCCTGCTGATAGCGAATCGGGAAGCCGCGCCAGTGCCAGGTGTGAGTGGAGACGGTAGAGGTTTGGGTGAAGAGCATGGAGGGTAGGTGGGGTAGTGGAGTGGGTGGGGTGGGGAGGGTGGGGTTTGAGAGGCAGGAAAAGTAAACTTTTGTAAAATTACTCTTCGATCATAGCGAATGGAGAGCGATCGCCCGCTTTCAGACTCGGACAGATCAGGCTCTATTTTTTCGATTTTGCAGAGCGGGGATGCCGCGAAAGATCAGCGCTGGGTCGAGTTGGATGCGGGCAGCGAGGGCCGAGTTTTGCTGAGTGAGCGCTTGGTAGAGTAGGGCAGAATCGCCACCCGTAAGGGCGATCGCCCCGGTCGGTTCCCGCCATAGCCAGTCTTGGGCAAAGTCTTGAAGGCTGGCCAGCAGCGTGTAAAGAATGCCGGAGCGAATGGCGGCGGGCGTGTCGGTGGCCCAGCGCGGCGGCAGCACATCGAGTTCTGGTTGCAGCGCGACGAGCGGCAGGGCGGCAGTGTCTTGGGCGAGGGCTTGTTGTTGGAGCCGCAGACCGGGGAGAATTGCGCCGCCCATCAGGTTGTTTGCTTGGTCGGCGGCGGTGAAGGTGAGGGCAGTGCCAGCATCGATGACCAGCACTGGTGCGCCCAGCGTACAGATTGCGCCCCAGAGGGTCAAAGCGCGATCGATGCCGAAGGTGGGATAGGAGTTGCCCAGCGGCACGTCTGCCAAGGTGAGCAGTCGTTGCGCCGGATACTGCTGCCAGAGTTGGGTTTGGGTAGGCACGACAGAGGCGATCGCCAGCGGCACAGGCGCTTGCCATGCAACCTCACCTGGAATTGGCAATCCGGCAGACGCAGGATCAACCGCAAACTGGGCGATCGCCGCCGCAGTCCAATAGTCCGAGTCCCACCAGTGCAGCAGTTCCTCCCCCGAAAATGCCGCCCAGTGTAGCCGGGAATTGCCAATTGCCAGAGCCAGCCAAAGGGGCATGATTGGTCGAAGCGATGAGGGTCAGGGAACAGTGTATGCTGCGGGCTATGCTGGCAAAAGATTATCCAATTGCCTAAGTTTTGATAGATCACAGGACTTACGCACCTGCGATGAACTTTTTGGATTTCGGACTATTTCTCGCGGGCTGCGCCCGCGAGAAATAGTCAAACTGCGTAAGCCCTAGATAAGTTTGGATAGAAAAGTGCGACAAAGCCACGTAGAACATAAAAAAACATAAAAAAGGTGCGACCGAAGCCGCACCTCTGCGAAGGAGATATCAAGGATGAAACGTGAAAGACCGTAGCAGACTAACCACCCAGATCGCTTCTGCAAATCTGGATCAGGTCAACCTACATCAGACCCAGTTGGGACAGGATGCCCTGACCTGTCAGCAGTTCCGTAGCCAGACCAATCACGAAGCCCAGCATTGCCAGACGACCATTCCAGGTTTCCGCAAACTGAGTAAAACCAAACTTGGATTCTTGGGTTTGCATAGCTCAAAGACCTCTCTAGGTTGTCTTTAGGTTGTATCTGTAAGTTAACATAACTTAAGAAAAAGTGGCAACAAAACTACATATTTGCGTATCTATGCTGGGCTAGAACTCTGTCTATAGGGGAAGAGAGAAGAGGGAAGAACGAAGAGGGAAGAACGAAGAGGGAAAGCGGGTCTTCGTTCTTCGTTTTTCGTTTTTCGTTTTTCCCTCTTCTCTCTTCCTTCTTCGTTCTTCGTTCTTGCTTTAGGATTTTCTCTATGCGCTCCGGTTCGTCTGATCCTGCGTCTGGTCTTGATAGTAGTAGCCTGCCACTGTGCGATCGCCTTTCCGAGCGCATCGCCGCCCATCCGCAGCGGCGCATCTCGTTTGCCGACTTTATGGCGATCGCCCTCTACGACCCAGACTATGGCTATTACGCCACAACTGCTTCAGCCATCGGCGCGGCAGGAGATTTCTACACCTCGCCTCATCTGGGCGCAGAATTTGGGGAACTGCTGGCGGAGCAGTTTGCCGATTTGTGGTGTTTGCTAGACACTCCACGTCCCTTTACGCTGGTGGAAATGGGGGCGGGTCAGGGGATTTTGGCGGCGGATGTGCTGCGCTATCTTTACCGAGAACACCACACCTGCTTTGAAGCGGTAGATTACGTGATCGTGGAAATTTCGGCGGCGATGCGGGCAGAACAGCAGCGTCGGCTCAAGCCGCTGGCTGACTCTGGCCAGGTGCGCTGGTGCAGTTGGGAAGAGATGCCGCTGGATTCCGTCACGGGCTGCTTTTTTTCAAACGAACTGGTGGATGCGTTTCCGGTGCATCAGGTGGCGATCGCCCAGGGGCAACTCCAGGAAATCTACGTCACCCTTGCGCCAGAACCGGCCGCAGGCGCGACCCCGCGCTTTATCGAGACGCTGGGCGACCTGTCTACGCCAAAATTAGCCGAATATTTCCAGCTTGTCGGCGTGGATCTGCCGTCTGACCGCTATCCCAACGGCTATCGCACCGAGGTCAACCTAGCAGCGCTGGACTGGGTGAAAACGGTGGCTGAGCGGCTACATCGCGGCTACGTCCTCACGATCGACTATGGCTATCCGGCGCAGCGCTACTATAGCCCCACCCGCACCACGGGCACACTCCAGTGCTACTACCAGCACGCCCACCATTCCGATCCTTACCTGCACATTGGGCGGCAAGATCTGACGGCCCACGTCGATTTCACGGCGCTGGAGCGACAGGGCGATCGCTGCGGGTTGCAAACGCTGGGCTTTGTGCCGCAGGGCTTATTTTTGATGGCGCTGGGGCTGGGCGATCGCCTCGCGGCTCTGTCCTATCCGGAGCCAGGGGCAGAGGTAAACTTGACGGAGTTGCTGCAACAGCGCGATCGCCTGCAAGCGCTGATCGACCCCCTGCGGCTGGGCAACTTTGGCGTGCTGGTGCAGGGTAAAGGAGTGAGAGGAGCCGCCTTGCCCAAAGGCTTGCAAATACCGACCCATTTGGACGTTGTGTAGAAGCCGTCTAAAATCAGGAATAAATTAGGAATAAACCCGAAATAAAAGATCAAAATCTCGACCAACGCCCGCTAGAAATGTGGGCACTGCGGAAATTTAGGCACTAGGCCATTGAAACCGCCGCTACATCAACGAAGTCAGCCTTCGCCGACTCTCTACCCTTACCCAAAACCCACGTAGGTGGGTTTCGCCTGTGTCGGCGCGGCTTCTAGCCGCCAGCGATAAATGTTTTGTCAGTCAACGAGTTATTTGCCGTTTCACTTCGTCATTCCAAGTAGACAGACCAAATTAAAAAACAGATCCTAAACCCTGCGCCGCCCGCGCAGCAGAGGGCGCAGGGTCCTTGGGTTCTATCTTGATTCATGTCTACCTACTTATAGATAGGTTCATTGCTGGGTTATCTATCGAAATATTCGTAGGTTCTTGATCAAGAAGAATGCTGCTTGCTCTGTGGAATTGAGGTTGGGATTTCCTGACTCTGTCAGCTAGGTTAATTAAGAAACACTATGACAGAAGGCATTCCTTTCAAAAATCAGCGTTTACCCGAAAGTGCTGCTCCCGGAAACCAGGCCACTCCATTGCTTGCTGCTTATCCGCCATCTGCCAACGATTCATCTCTATTGCCACTGGTTGCGGTGACGGCACAAGTTCCAGCGGTCGAGGCCGTGCGCCTCATGCATCAGGCTCAGTTGGGCTATGTTGCTGTCTTGCAGCAGGGGCAACTGCTGGGCTTGTTTACAACTCAGGACTTGGTGCAGGCGATCGCCCAAGGCACTGACCTGAGTGCGACGCAGATTGGTGACCTGGTGCAGCGATCGCCCACCATCATCCCCGAAGCCGAATGGAACATGCGGGGCGCAGCATTCCCTCCCTCTGGTGCGGACTATGCCGTGGTAATCGACCCAGGCGGGAACCCGCTGGGCGTAGCGAACCAGGAGCTAACTCTAACCACCGCCCCAGAGCCACAGGGGCACTATCGCCAGATGGTAGACAGTTCGCCCAACCCCATTTTTTGGGTCAACCGGGCCGGGGTGATTCTCAACTGGAACCCTGCCTGTGAGCGGGTGTTTCAATATGGACAGGCAATGCTGGGGCGATCGCTGCAAGACCTCATGCCCAGCGCAGCGCTGTGGAACGCCGTGCAGGGTATGATGGCGCAGGTTTTTGAAGGACAGTCCTTTGCCAATGTAGAGCTGACCTTTCGCTGTCAGGATGGCACAGAATGCCTGACGCTGGCGCGGCTCTATCCGCTGATTGATGATCAGGGGCACATCGAAGCCTGCATCTTCGCCAATACCGACATCACAGAATACAAGCGAGTGGCGATCGCCCTGCGGCAGCGCGAAAAGGATTTGTCCGACGCTCAGCGTCTCGCCCGCTTGGGCAGTTGGGAGTATGACGTGCAAACGCAAACAATTGCCTACTCAGAGGAAACCTACCGAATTTTTGGATTCGACCCAGCGCAGTCGCTGACCTACAAAGACTTGCGGCAACGGATTCATCCGGCGGATATGCAGTCGTTTAAGCAGTTTGTGAAGCGGGCGATCGCCACGGGCACTGCCTACGACCACGAGATGCGGATCGTGCTACCAGACGGTTCCCTTCGCTATCTCCACAATCGGGGACAAGCCATTATCGAAAACGGAAAAACGGTACGATTGTTTGGCACCACACAAGACATTACCGACCGCAAGCAGGTCGAGCAGCGCCTCCAACTGCAAACCCAGCGCGAACGGCTGATTGCCCAAATTGCCCAGCGCATTCGCCAGTCGCTCGACTCCTCCGAGGTGCTATCTACAACGGTGGACGAGGTGCGTCAGTTTTTGCAGGCCGATCGCGTGCTGATTTACCAGTTTCGCCCCGACTGGAGCGGGCGCGTGGTAGTGGAATCGGTTGGCCAAGCAGACTGGTCGCTGTGCGATCGCGTGATTGACGACCCATGCTTTCGGGAAAACTGGATAAAGCCCTATCAACAGGGGCGCGTGCGAGCAATCAACAGCGTCCACACTGAAGACATTACTCCTTGCCATCGCGACTTTCTGCTGCAATTCCAGGTTACTGCAAATCTGGTCGTGCCAATTCTAGTGCAACAACAGCTTTGGGGACTGTTGCTGGTGCATCAGTGCCGCCACCCGCGTCAGTGGCGGGTGTGGGAGCGGGATTTGCTATTGCAGCTAGCCAATCAAGTCGGCATCGCCATTCAACAGTCAGAACTGTACCACCACGTCCGTTTGCTCAACGCCAGCCTGTCTACTCAGGTCAAAGAGCAAACTGCTCAGCTTAAAAAAGCATTGGACTTCGAGAAACTGCTCAAGCGCATTACCGATAACGTGCGCGATAGCCTAGATGAAGAAGTCATTTTGCAAAAGGTGGTGCAGGAGCTAGGCACAGGGCTGAGCGTTAGCATTTGCGATACAGGACTCTATGACCTAGCGCAGAACATCTCCATTATTCAGTACGAGTATGTTGCGCCAGGCATTCCTTCTCGGTATGACAGCATCGTGTCAATAGCGGACTATGCAGAACTGTATGAGCAACTGTTTCAAAGGCAAATCCTTCACTTTTGCTGGCACATTTCGCCTCACGCATCCGCAGGCGATTTACTAGAAAGCTCCGGCGCAAAGCCGATTTTGCGAGATATCAATCAACCCTTTACGGTGCTGGCATGTCTACTTCGAGATAATCAGAGTTTATTGGGCGATCTGTGGCTCTATCGGGCAGGAAATGAGCCATTTGAGGATAGCGAGATTCGTCTAGTAGAGCAGGTTGCAAACCAATGTGCGATCGCCATTCGGCAGGCCAGACTCTATCAAGCCGCACGCAATCAAGTTGAGAAGCTGGAACAACTCAATGAGCTAAAAGATAACTTTTTGAGCAGCGTTTCGCACGAGCTGCGGACTCCAATGGCGAACGTCAAAATGTCATCCCAAATGCTTGAAATCAGCCTGCGCCAGTTGGGCATTTTCGACAATCCAGATCTCTGTCAGATTCACCGCTATTTCCAAATTTTGAAGGATGAATGTCAGCGAGAACTGAAGCTGATTAATGACCTTCTAGATTTATCTCGACTCGATGCTGGAATGGAGCCATTACTGCTCACCAGCATCAATTTATGTGATTGGGTAGCACATATTGCAGAACCATTTCTAGAACGGACTCGAAATCGAAACCAGCATCTAAGTCTGAACGTTCCAGCGAACTTTCCGCCGATACGAACCGACGCATCCTATCTCGGTCGAATTCTGGGAGAATTGCTGAATAACGCCTGCAAGTACACCCCTGCTGAAGGAATGATCCGGGTCGTGATCAGCGAATATACTCCTGAATACTTAAAGATTATGATCACGAATACGGGTGTGGAGATTCCAGCATCGGAGCAGGAACGTGTATTTGAACGCTTTTATCGCATTCCCAGTCATGATCCGTGGAAGCATGAAGGAACAGGTCTGGGATTGGCTCTGGTCAAGAAGCTGGTTGAGCGTCTGGGCGGGGCGATCGCCCTCGAAAGTCACGATAATTTCGTATGCTTTACCCTGACGCTACCCATCACGCTGAACGACGCGCAGACCTTGCCCGCCGACTAGCCCGGTTACTGTTCCGCCCTGCTTTAGCACCGCATCGAGATACTGCAACGCGCTGCTTGAAATGCGTTCCCCAGGGATCAGCAGCGGAATGCCTGGTGGATAGGGGCACACGGTTTCTGCGGAAAGGCGATCGCCCGCCTGCGCCAGCGGCACGACCTCACTGTTGCTCAAAAATGCAGCACGAGGCGACAGCACGGGTTCCGCTTCGATTGCGCTCCAGGAACAGTCTGCTTCCCCGTGTTTGAAATCTTCGACCGCCAGCCCGTCGGCTGTTTGAACGGACTGGGCCAGGGCTTGGAAGCCCGCCACTAGTTGCTCGATATCCCATAGGGTGTTGCCCAGGCTGAGGATGAACGTCAGATGCGTCAGGGCGGGCAGTTCTGCCGTCACGCCCAGTTGTGTGTGCAACATTTCGTCGGCGGCAAAGCCCGATAGCCCCAGTCTGCTTACGTCTACAGTCAGGCGGGTGGGGTCAAGGGCGATGAAGCCGGGAGTATGGGCATTGTCTGCTGCAAGCAGCCTCAGTCCGGGAATTTGCGCGAGTTTTGTACGGGCGATCGCCGCCAGATCGAGGGTGCGCTGCATGAGTGCCAAGCCATGCTGCGCCAGTTGCCAGCGGGCGGCATCCAGCGAGGCCAGCAGCAGATAGCTAGGGCTGGTAGACTGCACCAGTCGCAGGGCGCGGCTGAGGCGGTCAGGATCGACGCGATCGCCCTGGCAGTGCAGCATCGAGGCCTGGGTCATCGCGCCCAATACCTTGTGGGTTGATTGCACGACAATATCGGCCCCCGCCGCCAGCGAAGAGGTTGGAAAATCGGGGTGAAAGGCAAAGTGACCGCCGTGGGCTTCGTCTACAATCAGTGGAATGCCGTGCTGGTGGGCGAGTTGGGCGATCGCCCCCACGTCTCCACAGGCTCCGTAATAGGTCGGGTAGACCAGCATCACCGCCTTGGCGTTGGGATATTGCGCCAGGGTCGCCGCCACGACCGCCGGAGAAACACTGTGGGCGATGCCCCAGTCGGCATCATAGTCGGGCGGCAGAAAAACAGGCGTTGCACCGGAGAGAATGAGCGCGGCGATCGCCGCCTGGTGACAGTTTCTTGGCAAAATTAGCAGATCGCCGGGGCCGCAGGTGGCCAACACTGCCGCCTCGATGCCGCAGGTGGAGCCGTTTGCCAGAAACCAAGTCTGCGCCGCGCCAAACAGGTCGGCCGCCAGTGCTTGCGCCCGCAAAATCGCGCCCTCTGGGGCAAACAGGTTGTCCAACTCTGGCAGTTCGGGCAGGTCAGCCAGAAAGGGGCGATCGCCCAGTAACTCCTGCATTGGCGCGGGGATGCCCTGGCCGCGCTTGTGTCCGGGGGTATAAAACGGCGCGTGGGGCCGCTGGGCGCATTGTTGCAACGCCTCCAGCAGCGGCAGTTCTCGCTGATTGCCCAAGTTTTTGCGCTGACCCATGCGCTATTGCACCGTTGTCTGCGGTTCCAAAATCACCGCTTCGTAGCGTACCACGCCGGGTTTTTCGCTGCCGATGCAGCGGGCGGACTGGCGCGACAAATCGAGCGATCGCTGTCCCACATAGGGCCCCCGGTCGTTGATGCGGACGATCACTGAGGCTCCGCTGCGGACATTGGTGACGCGCAGATAGGTGTTGAACGGCAGCTTGGGGTGGGCGGCGGTCAGGGCATATTGGTTAAATCGTTCGCCGTTGGCCGTCAGGCGATTGTGAAACC
>JBDNCP010000090.1:0-20143 GCA_046719575.1 Cyanobacteriota bacterium | reverse complement strand
ATGGTATAGTCAATCCCATCTTCAAGCCAGGCCCGGTTGAACCCAGATATTCGGAATACCTAGTGTTTGAGGGAATTTCGGTTGATGAATTTACGGGCAAGCAATATTACATGGATGTCCACATTGCGTATCGGCGAGCCTGTTTAAATGCAATTGAGTATTTGAAAAAGTTTGGCTACACGGGCGAGCAGGCCTATCTATTGCTGAGTTGTGCGCCTATTGAGGGGCGCGTGAGCGGGATTGTAGATATTCCGAATGCTTGCGCGACGCTTGCCATTCCAACGGAAATTTTTGATCAGAACATCTTACCCGTTTAGCGATCGCTCTCCTCATTCTGTTGCCCATATGCTGGCATTCCATAGCGCGACTCCAGTGTGGGGGCTAAGCAGTGAGGATCAAGCAGTGGGAATTAAGCGCAAAAATTAAACCTTGAGGAATTCAAACGCTATGCCATTGTACGAATTTCGCTGTCCAGAGTGTGGCATCTTTGACCAGTGGCGATCGCTCGATGAACGCAATCTCCTATCAGAATGTCCCACCTGTCAGCAGCCTGCCCAGCGAATTTTCTCGCCCCCTGCAATCTTGTCAGGCTCCCTGCGCCTCAAACAAGAAGCAAGAGAACCCAAGCTAGTTCAGCGAACGGAAGAGCGATCGCCATCCAGGGTCAAAAATCACACGGGAGGTCGCCCGTGGATGATTGGCCATTAGATGATTGGCCATTATGAGGATGTTTGAAAAGTCATGCTTTAAGTGAGTCTCTTTAAGTAAGTCTGGCGACTAAAGTCACTACGACCAGCGCTGAGTCTGGGGACTAAAGTCTCCACTACCAGCGCAGAAACACCGAGCAATCCCTCTCATTTTTTGAGGCATTTTTTGAGGATCGTTGAGGTTCGCAGGGATGATTTTAACCCTCTTTCCCTTTTCAAACCCCCTCTTAGGGGCGATGTCGATTTTAGATTTTGGTTTAGATTTTGTAGATTTTGGTTTAGATTTTGGATGGATTATCCGCTGTGAGACTGTTCGCTGGCGTAGAGACTGCTAAGCCGCTCTGCCTGTAATTCATCTTCGCAGTCTCGCTGCGGATGAAAGTAGTCGTAGATCTGCTGCGCCATTTTGGGGCCGATACCGGGGACTTCGGCGATTTGCTGCGGTGCGGCTTCCCGCAGATAGTCAATCGAGCGGAAGTGGGCGAGGAGTTGCTTTTGGCGGTGATGCCCCAGTCCAGGAATGTCTTCTAATCGGGAGCGTCTCATGCGATCGCTCCGCTGCTGGCGATGGAAACTGACAGCAAAGCGGTGCGCCTCGTCGCGCAGTCGCCGCAAAAGCTGCACCCCTGGCTGCTCGGCCTCCGTTGTTAATGGCAGCGATTCGCCCGGTAGGAAAATCTCTTCCCGCTGCTTGGCCAGGCTCACCACTTTCACGTCCCCAATCAGGTTCATCTCTTGGAGAACTGCGACCACCGCCGAAAGCTGCCCCTTGCCGCCATCAATCATGACCAAATCGGGAAAATCAGGATTACCCACCCGCTGCAAATTTGGGTCTTGGGCATAGCGGCGAAAGCGACGCTGAATCACCTCCGCCATGCTGGCGAAGTCGTCGGAGTGACCCGCCTTCACCGTGGGATTTTTGATTTTGTAGCGACGATAGTGCTGCTTAGCAGGCATTCCGTCCACAAACACCACCTGCGACGCGACCGCATCCGATCCCTGAATGTGGGAAATGTCGTAGCCCTCGATGCGGTGGGGCAAGTCGGGCAAGTCAAGAATGTCCGCCAGGTCAAGCATGGCCTGATGGTTGCGATCGGCAAAGCGCTGGGTGCGGGCCAGTTCGTAGCCCGCGTTGCGTTCCACCATGTCGATCAGGTCGGCTTTGGTCTGGCGCTGCGGCAAGAAGATATGTACCTTGCGGCCGCGCCGCTGGGTGAGAAACTCCGCCAGAATGTCGCCATCGGGCAAATCGTGCTGCACCAAAATCTCCGCCGGAATCTCGATCGCCTCAACGGTTTGATAATGCTCCTCTAGCACCCGCTGCAAGATGGCTCCTGGCGTGCCCGACTGGGCATCGGCCACAAAGCCGAGCCGCCCCACCAGCCGCCCCGCCCGGATTTGGAAGAGCTGGATGCAGGCGTGGTGTTCGTCTGCTGCAAGGGCGATCGCATCTCGCGACACCGTATCATCCGGCGTTTGCACCTTTTGGTCTGCCCCCAGCGACTGAATCCCGCGAATCTGGTCGCGCAGCCGCGCCGCATACTCAAAGTTCAACTCTTCGGCCGCCTTCTCCATCGCTGCCGTCAAGATGTCTTCTAGCTCCTGCGTCCGCCCCTGGAAGATCATGGCCACCTTTTGCAGCGTCTTGCGGTAATCTTCTGGGCTGATCAGCTTCTGACACACGCCAGGACAGCGCCCAATGTCGTAATTCAGGCAGGGGCGATCTTTAAACAACGGCTGCGGACGCTGGCGCAGCGGAAACACGCGCTTCACCAGATTCAGCGTGCGCCGCAACAGCCCCACATCGACATAGGGGCCGTAGTAGCGGTCTTTGCTGTTGAGCTTGCGCTTGCGCGTGATGAAGATGCGCGGATAGTCTTCGCTCCAGGTGATGCAGAGAAATGGATATTTCTTGTCGTCCTTCAGCAGCACGTTGAAATGGGGCTGGTGCTGCTTGATCAGGTTTGCCTCTAGCGCTAGCGCCTCAGCTTCGGTATCCGTGACGATGAACTCGATCTCCACCACCTGCTTGACCATGCAGGCAATCCGGTACTCGCGGTAGGGGTCTTCGCGGAAGTAGGATCGCACGCGGCTCCGCAGGCTTTTGGACTTGCCGATGTAAATAATGTTGTCGGCGGCATCGCGCATGAAGTAAACCCCCGGCTCTTGAGGAATCTCCTTGAGCCGTGCCTCTAGGCGATCGGGGTCTTTGAGTAGCGGGGTGAGGTGGGGCGATGGGGACACGCGGGAAAGGAGGTTAGAGATGGGGCGGAGGTTAGAAGTTGCGCGTCGAGACTAGGAACGTCGAGACTAAGCGCGTCGAGACTAATCTGCGTGTACTGCTATATGTACTACTATTTTAGGCGGCTGTACAGTCGGCAGGGATGAGAGACATCCGACAGGCTATTTTTGTCCGACTAGATAATGTGATATTTTCTGGCAGTGGTGTGTTAGCCAGCACTTTATGGATTCAGTCTTTTTACATCGCAGTTATTGAAACAGGAAGAGGCGCTGGGCGGCGCGGGTGACGGCGACATAGAGGAGTTGGTTACGCTCGCGGATGTTGCGGTTGATCAGGGCGTTGGGCACGTCTACGAATACGTTCTGAAACGTAGACCCCTGGGACTTGTGGATGGTCAGGCAGTAGGCATAGTGGACATCGGCAAAGGCGCTTTTGAGCTGCCAAAACTCGCTCCAGCGCTTGTCTTGGGCGTAGGCATTGAGCAGGCGGGCATATTGTCCCTGGCTGAGTTCGTGGAGGACGCTGAGGCTGCGGTTTTTGCCGTCATCGGTCAACACTTGCAGCCGCCAGACGTGCCAGTCGCCCTCGTCGGTGGTTTCAACAGACAGGACTTCGCACTCGCTGGAGGTTTGCAGAATTACGGCATCCCCGACGATGTAGGGGGTGTTGGCAACGAGGCGATCGCCCTCGACAAAGCGCGGCGTGCCGTCTCCGTGGATGGCGCGGCGGATTTTGTGGTTGAGTTCATGGACGCGCCGATTGGTGTAGGCGAGGGCGCGGACGTAATCGGGGTCTTGTTGATAAGCCTCGCTCTGGAAGGCGCGGATTAGCAGGCGTTCCCAGTCGAGGCGGCGGGCGACGATCACGCCTTCGGTGCGATCGCCGTTGGCATCGGTTTCAAACGCGGGCAGGTCGCGGCGGCTGAGGTTGTTGCGGATGGACTCGGCCAAAAGGGCGATCGCCCCGCCATAGCGCACTACCTCGGTCAGGTCGGAGCGGTGGTGAATCTGGCTAAACACCAGCGATTCCGGTTCGCCAATGGGCGGCAGTTGGGCGATGTCGCCCACAAACAGGATTTGGGTCTGGCTCAGCAGGCTGTTGACAGCGTTGGTCAGCAGTTCCCACATTTCCGCGTTGATCATCGAGGCTTCGTCTACCACAACGAGGTGATAGCGGTCGAAGTGGTTTTCGCTGTCGCGGTCGGGCTTGAAGACCTGCTTTCCTGAAACGGAGTCGATTTCCGGGCGCAGCCCCAGCAGCTTGCAGCAGGTCATACAGTCGATTTCAAGCTGCCACTCGTCGGCCATGCGCTCCAGCACTTTGGTCGCTTTGTTGCTAAAGGCGGTGAACACGATGCGGCGGCGATCGCCCTTGTCGCGCAGGCGGCGGATCAGCGCTTGCAGCAGCGTGGTTTTGCCGGTGCCTGCGTAGCCCGTCAGCAGGTAAAGCTTTTCGCTGCTGCGGGCAAATTTTTCTAGCTCTCGCAGGGCTTTGCGCTGCGGGCGGCTGAGCCGGATTCCCGGCAGCGGGCTGGCGGTGTTCTTGACCCTGGAGGGGGGAGCGGTGGTCATGGCGAATGCTCCCGACGGCTAAGGTCAGTGATCAGGGTTTTGTCCCACACGAGGCGAGTAAGGTCGGTATCTGATGTTGGCTCGCGGTAGGTTCGGTAGGCAGCACTGCCGATGGTGGCCAGGGTGAGGGCGATCGCCGGAGTTGCTACTGGAATCCACACCTGCTGCCCAAATAGCCAAACGCTGTTGCCGATGAGAAGGCCGATTGCCGCCACGCCGCCAGCCCCTAGCTTAGCCGGATGTCGCAAAAACCAGCCTATCCCGCCACCCACGACAACCCAGCCGATGATCCAAAGTCCCTCTGCCCAGTCGGGCCAGTAGCCCATCAGCCGTCGCCCGTCTTGCACGAGGCTCAAAAGCTGGCTAGTCATCTGGGCATGAATAACCACACCGGGCATCTGGTGTTCGGTCTGTTGGCCGGCGCTGAAGGGCGTGTAGTACAGATCCTTGCCGCTGGGCGCAGTTGTGCCAATTAGCACAATGCGATCGCGCACCAACTCCGTCGCCACGCGCCTGTTCAGCACGTCAGCAAAGGAAACCACGGGCGCAGGTGCGTCGGTCGATCGATAGCGCAGCAACAGTTGGTAGCCGCCTGCATCCAGCCGTTGGTAGCCGCCCGCGGTCGATTCTAGGGGCGGTAGTGGCGTTTCCCCTAGTTCTGTGATGCCAGGATTGGCAGGGCTGGTGCGGAGTCCAATATTTTCACTAGCGAGATACTTTTGCGCCAGCCGCATAGCAAAGGAATGAAACTCGCCGCCAAAAATCAGCCCCCGCCGCACGACCCGATCAGCATCTACCAGCAGATCGCTAAAGCCGACCTGGGCCGGCGGCACTCCGGGCGGCGGCGGGATTTGGGGCGTGGTGACGCTGCCCAACTGCATAAAGGTGACGACATTGGGCGATCGCAATGCCTCCAGCAGCGCCGCCCGGCCCGGCTCCTGGGGCAAATCGCGCCACAGCCCCAGCCCGATGACACGGGGCTGCGATTGTTGCAGCGTTTGCAGCACCTTGGCTACATCGGCATCCGAGGGGGTGGCCCGCCCCAAGGTTTGCAGATCTGCTTCGGAAATTTCCACGATCAGCAGGCGATCGTCGGGTGGCAAGGCGGGTTGCAGCCGTGTCATCTGGTCGTAGGCGAGGCGCTCTAGCGGTTCCGTCCAGCCGAGATGCTTCAGACCTAGGGACAGGGCGGCAGCGGTGGCCGTGGCAATCGCCAGTCCCTTCCAGCCCCTCCGCAGGCGATCGCGCCAAGACAGCGGCGGCAAGGGCTGGGTGCGAAACGCAACCGCAGGCGGCAGCAGCGAGGTGGGCGCTTCGATCAGGTCGGTGGGCAGGTCTGCCAGTTGTGCTAGGGACTGCTGCACCTCTGCCACCGACTGATAGCGCTGGCTAAAGTCATAGCGCACCAGATGGTCGAGAATCAGCTTCAAACCGGGGCTAATCTCTGGTGCTTGATGCTGCCAGATGACATCCAGGGTATCTGGGTCTTCTGGCAGTTGCGAGGGCGGGCAGCCCGTCACAGCCTGCACCACCGTCATGCCTAGCGCGTAGAGGTCGCTGCAATAGCGGGGCCGCCCCATCAACTGCTCGCTGGGCGTGTAGCCCTGGGTGCCAATGCCTACGGTTACTTCCGTTTGCCCAGAAATGCCCGTCAGCCGCGTTTGGATTTCCTTGACTGCGCCAAAGTCGATTAGCACCAGCTTGCCGTCTGACTTGCGGCGGATTAGGTTGGCGGGCTTGATATCGCGGTGGATGACCTGGTTTTGGTGGATAAAACTCAACACGCCCAGCACGTCTTGCAAGAGGGCGATCGCCTCTGGCTCTGAAAACTTCTGACCGTCTGCAAACTCTTCGCTCAGCGCGTGTCCTTCGATAAACTCCTGCACCAGATAAAACTCTTCGCCCTCCTGAAACGAGTCGTAGAGTTCGGGAATCTGGTCATGCTGCCCCAAACGCCGCAGCGTTTCTACCTCGGTGTCAAACAGGCGACGCGCCACCACCAGCAGGCGCAGATCTTGGCTGACGGGCTTGAACTGCTTGACCACGCATCGGCGAGGCTGCTGCTCATCTTCGGCCAGGTAGGTCTGTCCAAAGCCACCTGCCCCCAAAATGGTAATAATGCGGTAGCGCCCGCCAAGCACAGTCCCCAGCATGGACAATTCGTCGCTCAGTGCTGAATAGATGTAATGATTCTGACACACATCCCTGATACAAAGGTTCGATTCTTCCGCTCGATCGGTTCCCTTGACCTGCTCTCTCGATTTGCACCACTGAAGCACCTATGATGACCAGAATTGCTGGCACGACAAAACTGTTGGGTGTGATTGGGCATCCCGTGGCCCACTCGCTCTCGCCGGTGATGCACAATGCAGCGATCGCCCATCTCGGTGTCGATTATGTTTACCTGCCGCTGCCCGTTGCGCCGGAAGATCTACCCCAGGCGATCGCCGGGTTTGCCGCCATTGGCCTGCGCGGCTTTAACGTTACCATTCCCCACAAGCAGGCCGTCATGCCGTTTCTGAATCATATTTCAGAGATTGCCCAAGCCGTTGGCGCGGTCAACACAGTCTGGCGCACGGAAATGGGCTGGGCCGGCACGAATACTGATGTTGAAGGGTTTCTGTCGCCGCTGCTGAAGCTGCCGCCAGAGCGATCGCCCGAGTGGAACCAGAGCGCGGCGGTGATCTTGGGAAACGGCGGTTCGGCGCGGGCCGTGGTCGCAGGCTGCGCCCAGTTGGGCATGGCACAAATCCACGTCGTCGGGCGCGACTTGGATAAGCTCAAAGCCTTTCAGCAAAGCTGGCGAAACTCGCCGATTTCGGCGCTCTCGGTGCATCCCTGGGAAGACTTGTTGCATCTCCTCCCCAGCGCAACCCTGCTGGTCAACACGACACCCATTGGAATGTACCCCAACCCGCAGGCCTCGCCGCTGGGCCCAGAGCCAAGGCTGACGATGAAATCGGGGATGAAATCGGGGGCGATCGCCTATGACCTGATCTATACCCCCAACCCCACTCTTTTTTTGCAGCAAGCCGCCGCCTTGGGTGCTATGCCGATTAGCGGTCTGGAAATGCTGGTGCAGCAGGGAGCCGCCGCTCTGCGCCTGTGGCTGGGGCAAGAGGTTCCTGTGGAGGTGATGCGGCAGGCATTGATTGAGCAGTTGAGGGGGTGAGCGAGAAGGGGGTAGGGCTGGTCAGGATCATGCCCATACTAGCCTGCACCTACCGTTGCATGATCTGCTCTACAAAATTGGTATAAACCCGCCCGTCTGCAAAATCCTGCGTTTCTAGAATGCGCTGGTGGAAGCCAATGGTGGTGGGCAGCCCAGTGATGGCAAACTCGCGCAGGGCCCGCTTCATGCGGCGAATCGCAGTGGGGCGATCGCTCCCCCAGACGATCAGCTTGCCGATTAGCGAGTCGTAGTAGGGCGGGATTTCGTAGTCGGTGTAGACGTGGGAATCAATGCGGACCCCGTTGCCGCCGGGGGGCAGGTAGCCGCTGATGCGTCCGGGCGCGGGGCGAAAATTCTGGTCGGGGTCTTCAGCGTTGATGCGGCACTCGATGGCGTGGCCGCGCAGTTGCACTTGCTCCTGGGTAAGTCGGAGGCGATCGCCCTGGGCCACGCGAATTTGCTCCGCGATCAGATCCATCCCCGTGATCATCTCGGTGACGGGATGCTCGACCTGGATGCGCGTATTCATTTCCATGAAATAAAACTGACCCGACGAGTCCAGCAGAAATTCGATGGTGCCTGCGCCGAGATAGTTAATCGCCTGGGCCACGCGCACCGCCGCCGACCCCATTTTTTCCCGCAGTTCCGGTGTGAGGGCAGGGCTGGGGGCTTCCTCTAGCAGCTTTTGGTGGCGACGCTGAATCGAGCAGTCGCGTTCGCCCAGATGAATCACGTTGCCGTATCCGTCGGCCAGAATCTGAAACTCAATGTGGCGCGGCCGCTCGATGAACTTTTCCAAGTACACGCCGGGGTTCCCAAACGCCGCCTCTGCTTCGCCCTGCGCCGCCAGAAAGGATTTGACCAGATCCTCTTCGCTGCGAACCAGGCGCATTCCCCGGCCGCCGCCGCCCGCAGTTGCTTTGATAATGACGGGATAGCCAATTTTGCGGGCGATCGCCATCGCTTCTCTCTCATCCGTCAGCAGCCCATCGCTCCCTGGCACTGTGGGCACGCCGATCCGCTGCATTGTTTCCTTGGCGGTGGACTTGTCACCCATCGCCCGCATGGCCGACGGCGACGGGCCGATAAAGGCGATCTGATGATCGGCGCAAATCTCCGCAAAGCGGGCATTCTCCGCCAAAAAGCCATAGCCCGGATGAATTGCGCTGACGTTGCGGGTCAGCGCCGCCGCAATGATATTGGGAATGTTCAGGTAGCTCTTGCTGCTGGGCGGTTCGCCAATGCACACCGCTTCATCTGCAAGTTGCACATGCAGCGCATTGCGGTCAATGGTTGAATGCACCGCCACCGTTGCAATGCCCATCTCTTCACAGGTCCGCAAAATGCGGAGGGCAATCTCACCACGGTTGGCAATCAAAATCTTTTCAAAACGCATCTCGTCAGGCCCGGCGCAAAGGAATCATAGGCCAGGAGTCAACTAGCCAGTGTTTTGAATTTTACGCCGAATCGGGGCCTTCGGCTTTAGGGGACAGGTTTCTGGGAGCCACACAAAATTGGCATCTCGCCTCGAATGAGAATGTCAGGTTTCAGCGCTGAGGTTTCAGAAAGTTGGGCAGGCTCGACCTATCGCCTGAGATTCACAAAACCTAGAAGCCAAACCCAAAAGCCAAAAAACGCGCCAAAAACAATCGGGTCAACCCTTTTAGCAGGAACGCTTGAACCTCATCCAAACGCTCTAGCCAAAAAGATTCACCCGATTTGAAGACACGCTTTATAAAATCAGCAGCGCAGGGATCAAACCCTGGCCCATGCTCCCTACTCTGCGGTGGCTAACTCTGTGCTGCCGCGACGGTTGCGACGGGTGAGCAGATTAAAGAGTTGAATGCCGATCGCCTTGATCAGGTTGCCCTCTAGCTCTTTGAACATAGCCATATTCATACCGAAAGCGGCGTTGGCTTCGTCCACAATGCGGTCGGCGGTGGCTTCGTCTACAGGCAGGCTGTCGAGGCGATCGCGATACATCACCTTAAACGCCTTCTCGTCGGGAATCTGCTCAAACTCATAAAAGCTGGTGCCCTGACCATCCGACAGGTTCATGGCATTTTGGGCAATTTTTTTGAGGATTTGCCCCCCAGAGAGGTCGCCCAAATAGCGGGTATAGAGATGGGAAACCAGCAGTTCGGGGTTCTCGTTCGACACTTTGCGAATGCGGGCTACGTAGTCTTGGGCAGCGTCCGAAGGCGCAACCTGCTCTTTCCAGTTTTGCCCAAAGTAGTAGGTCAAGTCTTGCTCCAGGCTGGCTTTGCGGTTTAGCTCTGGAAAATAGAGCCGAGAGAGTAGTGGGTGTTCGCGGTGGCGCTGCATTTCTTCTTCCATTGCCGAGTAGACAAAGTAGAGATTTGCCACCAGCTTGCGATAGGAAGTGGGTTCTACTGTGCCCTTTAGGAAACAGGCGACAAAGCCCGTATTCTCCGCCATTGAGTGCGATTTTTTGGTTCCCTCGCGGAGTTTGGATGCTAAATTGCTGCTCATGCTAAATGTCCTGCTAAATATCCCAACTAAATGCGTCTACTAGCGAAAATCCACTAGCGGTTTAGGTGCCTTTTCCAGCGTGTTCTCACGGCTCTTTTAACCAGCTTATTCGACATAACCCGACAACCTGAAGCAGGAAATCCAGACTTGCGCTCTGGCTTCCCGATCGGTTTGCCCAGCCTACGCCCCACATCCACCCAACACACCAGCGCTGAAGGACTGCATCGGGGGATGGCGTGTTTCCTCTTGAATCGGCACTAAACCGTTGCAAAGAGCACCTAAATTGTTACAGTAGTCTGATTTGATGAGAGTTTTTGTTAAAAATTCTTACGCGGTTGCTGACTGAAAGGCGCTCAGGGCTGGTCTTGCGGAGCCTCAAACTGCCGCAGCGGAAAGCGGTAGAAAATGCCGCCCTGCTCATCGACCTCAAAGTTGGCTTCAAACTCCTTTGCCCGCTCGTCCAGATAGCGCTTGGCCGCGTCACCCGTCAGATTTGCTGCCATTGCAAACTGCATGACGCTGAAGCAGCCGTCGTTGTCCTGGGCGGTCTGAAAGAAGACGGTGCGGAGGCGATCGCCCTCCTCCTCTCGCCAATCTCGGCGCAATCCCCACAGCAGCCAGCCACCCCCCAGCATCATCGGCACCCCCAGCATCAGCCCGCCCAGCACCATGTCTCGCCGTTCTTCAGGGGGTTCGCTTTCGTCAAATAATGCACCCGTAGAATGCCCTGAATCAGCCGCTTAGGAAACTCCCTTAGAAAACCCCGTGGAAGGCAAAAGTATGGCAAGCGCTTAGCGAACGGCCTCCAGCAGCCGCGAAAAGTAAAACTGCGTCTTGGTCATGGCGTTGCGCTTGACTTTCCAGCCCTGAGCTTCTAAAACTGCCACCACGTCCGCTTCGCGGTGCAGATAGGCGCGGGTTGCCTTGCTAGGGCCAGGGAAAAAGTCGCCGATTTTTTTCAGCAGGCTGTAGGCCAGCGTCTTGGGTGCAAAGCTGAGGATTAGCCGCGACTCTGCCAGGGAACCCAGGTGGGCAATCATCCGCGCTGCGTCCTCTTGCGGGTAGTGGATCAGCACATCCAGGCAGATGACCGTGTGATACTTGCCGTCCAGTGATTCCAGGTCTTGCACCGCAAAGGTGGGATTGCCAGACAAGCCCGACGCTTCGGCCCGCTCTTTGGCTTCGCCCACCATTTTTTCGGAAATGTCGCTGGAGAAGACCGTTGCGCCCATCTGCGCCAGGGGAATGCTGAGGCTGCCCACGCCACAGCCCGCATCGCAAACGGTGAGATTGCTGGCGTTGCCATCGTCCCGCAGCCAGCCCAGCACGGTGTCCACGGTTTGCTGATGGCCTTTGCGGATGTCGAGTTGGACTTTATTTACGTCGCCATCGCCGTAGATGCGCCGCCAGCGGTCAAATCCGGTCGCGTTGAAATATTCCCGGACGATGGTTTTGTCGTCGAGTGTGTTGGTCATTGGGGGTTAGGTTTCAGGGGTCAGGGGTCAGGGGTTAGGGCGCAAATTTAACGTCAATTACTTTGCGCCACCCATGCGGATTTCGGAGCAGAAGGTGGCCATGCTGAAACCACCAAAACGCTTGAGGATGCTGGTACGCAGGCGCAGGTTGGGGCTGGCGAACCAGAGGCGCTCTTCGGAATACATGGTTTCGTATTCGGTAATCAGCGTCAGGGAGTCGTCGTCACCCATGACGTAGCGCCCTGCAACCGGGGCTTTTTCGGCGTAGCCCTGTTCGCGCAACATTTTGCCCTCGTTGGGCTGGTCAGCATCGGCCACGGGCACGATGACGGTAGAGCCTTCATGCTTTTCCTTGTCCCATTCCATCGTGCCGTCCCAAGTGACGCGGGCCCCGCATAGCGCCAGGGCTGGGTCGATTTCATACTGCTGGCACAGGGCGACCACGGCTGGATCTTCTTTGCTCAACAGGTCGATGACGATATCTGACTTGCCACTCTCCGTTTGCTTGAACGCAAGGTGGTGGCTGGTGCGCTGGGAAAACCACTTGCCGCTGCTCTGTTCAAAAAATTCGACGATATCCATTGCTATTTTGTGATGCTGTTTTGTGAGGATGAAAATCTGAGTTCTGGTAAAACGAAACTTGGGCGGGCAGCGGCTTCACAGAGCGCGATGTCCTGCAACATTCCTTATCTTATAGCGATCGCCCCCCGCAATTTGCACTGTCTCCAGAAATCGCCGAGTCGAGTCAGTGGATTAGAATCCCAGCGAGATTTGCCAGCTTAGCAGACGACCGACATGCTGCGGCGCACAGTCTACCAGTCGCAGTTGCCACACGCCCCGCGCTGAGCGATTTAGCACCGTCCGCAGCAGAGGCGTGGTTTGCAGCGTGTAGGTGGTTTGCAGGCGGGTGCGGCGACCCAGAGTGCGGCTTTGCAGCAGGATGGGTTCGCCCTGGGGCGGCAGCAGCGTAATTTCCAAATCACCCAGATAGCTGTGTTCTACGTCTACCGTAATTCGCAAATCGCGCAGGGGGCGATCGCCCTGCACTTGCAGGATGCTGGTCGCGCCACGCGGGCTGTCGTCGGGGATGGCGACGGGGGCGGTGTTGGCAAGCTGCTGCCACTCCGTGGGGGCGATCGCCACTGGAATCCTGCGCCGCGCTGCGTCCACCGCCCGCGCTGCGTTCACCTTGCCATAGCCAAACCATTTGGAATGTCCGCTGGCATCGTAAGTGCCATAGCGCAGCCCCAGCTGCGGATCGGGGTTGGTATCCACAATTTTGTCGGCGGTTTCCTGCAAAATTTGCTTGACCTCCCGCGCCGTTAGCTCCGGATTTACCGACAGCACCAGCGCCGCTACGCCCGCCACCACCGGACAGGCGCTCGACGTGCCGCCGAAGGTGTTGGTAAAGCTGCCGGGGTCATAGCCCGCCGCCCCCAGGCGATCGGTCGTGAAGATGCCCACCCCCGGCAGCGTCGCCCGAATTTGCGGGCCAGTGTAGGTATAGCCCGTCTGCGGCAGCCACATCCCCGGCGGTGCGTTGTTGCTGGGGGCAGCGACCGAAATCGCGTCGCCCCAGTTGCTATAGGCGGCTTTTTGATCGAGGCTGGTGCTGGCGGATACGGCGATCACGTCGGGATGCACCGCGAAGCCGTTCAACCACTGGGTATTGCCGCGCAGGACGTTGTTCACCCAGCCCTGCTCGTTGACTGTGCCGCTGGTGGGGCGGTTGGCGTTGCCTGCCGCAAAGACCACGACGCAGCCCTTGCCGCCGCGCCCCTGGGTTGCCGCCCGATTGATCGCCGCCCGCTGCCGCAGCGACAGCGGAAAATAAGTGGCGCTAGCTCCCCAGCTACAGGAAATTACCGCCGCGCCCTTTTGCAGCGCCCAATCAAACAGCGATTCGATCGCCTGGTCGTCCAAAAAGCCCGTCGTGCGGAGCGGCATCAGGCTGCATCCGGGCGCAACGCCGACAATGCCAAACTGATTTTCTTCGGCGATCGCCACGCCTGCACAAGCCGTCCCGTGGTTTTCGTGCGATGCCTCCGGCAGCGGCAGACTGGTTTGCAGCTTAAAGTCTCGCGGCTGCACGATCTTTCCTGCGCCTTGAAAGTCGGGATGATTCAGGTCGAAGCCGTCATCGGTGACGGCCACCACCACCGCCCGGCTGCCCCGCGTCACGTCCCAGGCGGCTTCTACAGAAATGTGAGCCGTCGGCGCGATCTGAGAGCCGCCCTGGGTTTGCAAATACCACTGCTGGGGATATTCTGGCTCCTGGGGGCGATAGAGTTGCTGGGCGCGGATGACGACGTTGGGTTCTGCCAGCAGCACATCGGGCCGATGCATGAGCTGATTCGCCAGCTTGATTGGGTTTGCTCTGGCCTGCGCAGTCACCTTAAATACATAGGTCTGGGGAATGCCAACCACGGGCTGGGCGGGTCTGAGGCCAAGGTCAGTGGCGATCGCCCCCATTGCTTCCGTCGTCACGCCATTGGCAAACTGCACCGTTAGCTCATCGGTTAAGTAAACCCGCGTTTGCGGATTTTGTGCCAGTTGATACACATGGCTGGCAAAGGCAACATACCGATGCGCCCTAGCCCGCTCGATCCCAGCATCCGCCTGCCCCGCCGCCGTTTTTACCTCGATCAGGTCCACACCGGGAACCGGGCGCATGGATTCTACGTCTAGCTGCTGAACCCAGTCCTCCAGGGTGATCTCGGCAGGCACGTCTACTGTCGGGCGAAACGTGAAGCGATCGCCCATTTTTTGCAGCCGTAGTTCCTCGCCGCCCCGCTGCAAAATTACGCCCGCCTGCTCCGCCAATACACCCGACGCGGGCAACACAGCTTCGCCCGGATCGGGTGATGTCTGAAACTCTGCCTCCCCATCTGGTGATGCACTGGAAGAAGGGCGATCGGGTGGCACAAATCCAGTCATAGGGGTCTACCCAACTTCAAAGGACAGCAAAAAAAAGATAGCAAGCTAAATAGCAAACTAAAACGAAACCGAAGACAGCGCTGGAGAACAGCGAACGTTCAGTACATAGCACAACGGGGTGCGTTCAATGCTTTTCAGACACGAAGTTTAAGCAAAAATAAATAGATAAAGCATCCGAATGGTAGTATTTACTCTGTGCATTCGCAGGTGCATGTCGGTCGGGTTTACATCACTTCTCTCTTCAAACTTTCAGTCTACGCAGAGGCCCATGGTATCTTTCAACCCCCTTCATCCACGCTCTTTGACTTGGCTTTTGGCGATGCCCGCCGCAGTTGCGACTGCGCTCGTTCCTGGTGTCGTCGTCGCCCAAACGCCCAGCCCTGCTGACCCCGACGCGGGCTTGCAGCAGCTTGAGCCAGTCACCCCTGCAAACCCCAGCCTTCCGGCTCCCAATGTAACGCCCAGCAACCCCGATGACCTCCGTCCGTTGGCCCAAGACGGCAGCCTCCTGAGCGTGCGATCGGGTCAGCGGATGATGGAAGAGGCCCGCGCTGCGGCAGCCGTGCAAAACTATGACTTGGCCGTGCGGCGGCTGCAAGAAGCCCGCCAGGTCTTTAACCAACTGTCTAACTTCTACCAAGAGCTATTCAACAGCTTTACGGCAATTGATAACCGCATTGCCGACAGCCAGCGCCGCAGCGCCCTGGAAACGGCTCAACTGCGAGACGAAGCCACCTATCAACTCGCCTTGGTTCACCGGGCCCAAAACAAGCCTGACCTGGCCGTGCCGCTGCTGGTGCAAATCGTCCGTAGCCAAAACCCCACCCGTGACTTGGGGCAGCGGGCCTACCGCCAGCTTTATGAATTGGGCTTTGTGGATTCGCCCTTTCCGCGCAACCAAGATCCGGCTTCGACCTCCACTGCGCCTCGTCAGTAGGGTGCTGGGTCAGCAGTTTCTGGAGATACCGTTCAAGTCAGCCAGTTTTGAACCCAGGCTGTGAGGTGGACTGGCTGTAGGCAAAACAAGGAGCGCGGAGATGATTAGTCCTAGCCAAGTAGAGGCAATGATTAAGGAAGCGATGCCCGACGCGCAGGTGCAGATTCAAGACCTGACAGGCGGTGGCGACCATTATCAGGCGATCGTGGTTTCTTCGGCGTTTGAGGGCAAAAGCCTGATTCAGCAGCACCAGTTGGTGTATCGTGCGGTTGGTGCGGCGATGGCTTCAGAAGCCATTCACGCCCTGTCGCTGAAGACCTACACGCCCGAATCTTGGGCCGCAGGGCAGGCTTCATAAACTCGAATGAAATGGGGCTGGGGAGGTTCGCAGGGCTGAGCCTCGCCGCTACACTGTTAGCAGATGCAGGGTTTCAAGACCAAAGGATTGGATTCTGCATCCTGCTCAAGTATTCAGTATTCAGAACTTCTTCCTTACGCAAGACCATGACTCCAGAACTCAAAGCAAGAATTGATGACCTGATTGCCCAAAATAAAATTCTGGTTTTCATGAAGGGCAATAAGCTGATGCCCCAGTGTGGCTTTTCTAACAATGTCGTGCAAATCTTGAATTCGCTCGGTGTACCCTATGAAACGGTAGATGTGCTGGAGGATTACGAGATTCGTCAGGGCATTAAGGAATATTCAAGCTGGCCGACGATTCCCCAGGTTTACATCAATGGCGAATTCATTGGCGGGTCGGACGTGATGATTGAGCTATATCAGCAGGGCGAACTTCAGCAAAAAGTTGAGGTGGCGCTCGCGTCTTAGGGTGGATGCTGGATTGGGCGATCGCCCCTAAGCTGGAAATATGGATCTCCAGGATAGGACATGACCGAGCCAGGGAATTCCCGGTTTTGCGTTCAGAGTATAGTTCAGAGTGCTAGTGAGGCGATCGCCAGCGCAGTCTCTTCGGCCAGCAACATTGCCTCTACCGTTGCCGATACTGCCGTCAGCACGGCTGAGGCTGCTGTGAGCGCAGTCGTGCCCGATGCCCACAATTGGGTCGAACGGGGCACAGAAACCGTTGGCCGCATCGTTACGCCGATTGCCGAGAATCCGCTGGTCAAAGGTGCGACTCAGGTTCCGGGGCTGAAGTGGCTGCTGGCGGCGCTGGGCCAGGTCAGCCTGACGGAAGTGCGGGCGGATGTCGCCACTCTCCAGCAGCAGTATCCCACCGAAACGCCCCGGCAGTTGGCGCGGCGTGTCATCTCTGACACTGCGATGAAGGCGGCTGGCATTGGACTGGCGACCAACATTGCGCCGCCGATCGCCCTTGGGCTGTTTGGCATTGAGATTGCCGCCATCAGCGCCCTCCAAGCAGAAATGATCTATCGCATTGCTGCGATCTACGGCTTTGAGCTGGAAGATCCAGCGCGGCGCGGCGAGGTGATGGCGCTGTGGGGCGTGTCGAGCAGCAGTTCCGGCGTGGTGAAAGCTGGAGTCAGTCTGGTGGAGGCAATTCCCTTTGCCGGGCCGGCTGTCAGCATTGGGAGCAACGCCTCGCTCCTCTATGGGCTGGGCTACGCGGCGGTTCGCTTTTATGAGAATAAGTTGGCCAGGGGCGATCGCCCTCCCTCCTGATTCCCTGGCGTTTTCGATGCTCGTTTGAATGGGTGCTGTCGGGCATGGTTGCTTTGGTTTGGGCGATCGCCAAACATGGCCGAACAACTGCAAAGGTGTTTGCTGTGGATGGAAACTCAGTAGCATAGAAGGGCTTAGCACCCTGTTTCGTATCGTGCTAAGGCGACCGATTTCACCCATTGGCGACAACGGCCTGCTGCTCTGTGAAAGAACTGCTCGAAGAACTCTGGAACCAGTTGCGACCGCCCCGGACGTTTTCCTGGCAAACGCTGGTGCTGCTGAGCTTGTTTTCGTGGGCGCTGTCTATCCTGGTTGAAACGCTGATTCTCAAGGATTTGCTGTCGCGGTTTGGCTGGCTGTTTTTGACGGTCGGGGTCGGCTGGGCGCTGGCGGGCAACAAGCTCAATATTTTAGGACTGGAGATCCAAACGGGGCCCTGGATTACGGGGGCGCTCGCCTGTGTGGTGCTATTTGCTGGATGGGTAGGCGATTTGGGGCGCGTGGCGTGGGTTAGTTGGCCGATCTTTTCAGCGATTTCAGCGGCGGTGCCCCATTTCTTCCCCCGATTCACCTTCAGCATTCCTGACCCCAAGGTGCGGCAAGACCTGATCCTGCGGGCGGTGCTAGCGGGCACAATGAGCTGCTGGATTCAGTTTCATTTTGTGGTGCAAGATTGGCTGCGAGACTACCCGACGCTCCTGTCGGATGATTTTCGGCGGAGTGCGTTTGTAGTGCGCCTGGATGAAGAGCAGCGGGACCCCAGCCGCAGCATGTCTCGGGCAGAACTGCTGATGAATCTGGCGGAGGGCTATGTCAGGGGATCGCTTGAAGGAATTCCCTGGAGTGATACCGAGCGCTGGCTGATTGCGCTAGATCAGCAAGTGCCAGCCCTGCAACAGTTCGTCTTTGAACGGGCAAACTCTTCGGCAGCCCAGGGGTTGGCTGAAGATGCGCTCTGGCGATTTAGCGCGGTGGTGCCTCCTGGTGAGCCAGAATATACCCTGCGGCTGCGAATGCTGTGGACGGGGCCAACCAGCACTAATCTTCCTTATGTCTATGAAAAGGCCTGCCTGATTTCTCAGGTTACGCCGCCGCTGGGGGCGGGTGAAGTAGTGGCGGGTGCGCCGCTGACGCGGGTGGAATGTAATCCCTTTCGGAAAATTTCGCTGTCGCAACCGCCGTAAAATCGGAATGCGGTACGAACTGCCGGAGGGGTTCATGCCCAAGGGTTGGATGAGTGATACGTTTGCAGACGGCAGGCGCATGGATTTGGGACGCAAGGGAGTGAGGCAACAGTGAATCTCGGTCGCGTGTGGGTGATTGCGGTCAATGTGTTTCGTGAGGTGATTCGCGATCGCATTTTGTATCTGCTGGGCGTTTTTGCGATCGCGCTGGTGGCGATCGCCGCTTTGTTGCCCGAAGTAGCAGCGGGTACGGAACTGAAAATTTTGCTAGACGTGGGGCTGGCGGCCATCAGCCTGACGGGGCTGGTGATTGCCATTTTTGTGGGCACGGGGTTGGTGAACAAAGAAATCGAAAAGCGCACGGTTTATGTGCTGATTGCCAAGCCCGTCAGCAAGGCCGAATTCATTTTGGGCAAGCACTTGGGTCTGTCGGCGGTGCTGGCCGTTCTAGTTGCCGCCATGACGCTAATTTACGTAGCGGTGGTGAGCTTTTATCGAGCGCCCTTTCCGCTAGGAAGTATTCTGGTCGCAGCGCTGTTCCAGTTTTTAGAACTCTCGCTGATGGTTGCCGTGGCGATTCTATTTGGTGTGTTCACCAGTTCTTTGCTGGCGATCGCCCTCACTGTCGGCATTTACCTTATGGGACACTTCAGCCGCGATCTGGTCAGCCTGGGCAACCTCAGCCAAAACCCGGTAATGGAGCAGGTGACGCAGGGACTCTACCTACTGCTGCCCGACCTAGCGCGGCTCAACCTAAAAAACCAGGCCGTATACGGGTTGGCAGCGCTGCCCCCTGCCTCGGAACTCTGGGCTAACGCCGCCTATGGCGTGCTGTATACGGCGCTGCTGCTGGCGATCGCCACGATCATTTTTTCTCGCCGCCAGTTTTAGCTACGTTGCCTAGCCCCCGACACGCCCATGCTCAGCGCCGCCAGCACCCCTTCAAATAGCCTTAGTCCATCGGTATTGCCAAGAGCGGGGTCGGCGGCGCGTTCTGGATGGGGCATCATACCCAGCACATTGCCCCGGCGGTTGCAAATGCCTGCAATATTGCCCAGAGAACCGTTAGGATTGCTGGCCTCCGTTAGGGAACCGTCTGCCGCGCAATAGCGAAACAGAACTTGCTGATGGTCTTCTAGTTCCGCCAGCGTGTCTGCGTCGGCATAGTAGCAGCCTTCCCCGTGGGCGATCGGCAGCGTAATCACCTGATGGGGCGAATAGCACTGTGTCCAGGGCAAATCTGTCCGCTCGACCCGCAGCAAGACGCGATCGCAGATAAAGTGCAAATCCCGATTTCGCACCAGCGCCCCCGGCAGCAGCCCTGCCTCTGTCAACACTTGAAAGCCATTGCAAATGCCCAGCACCAGCCCTCCCCGTTCGGCGTGCTGCACGACTGCCTGCATCGCGGGCGAAAACCGGGCGATCGCCCCACAGCGCAGATAATCGCCATAGCTAAACCCGCCGGGCACAATCACCAGATCCAGCCCCGACAGGTCGCTCTCTTCGTGCCACACCATCCGCGTCGGCAGCCCCAGCAAATCGCGAGTCACCATCGCCGCGTCGCGATCGCAATTGGAGCCAGGAAAGACGATGACACCAGTTTTCATGGGCGTTTAGGGGTTAGGGATTAGCTCAAACCGATAATTCTCAATCACCGGATTCGCCAAAAGCTGGTCACACATCCGATCAAGCTGGGTGCGGGCATCGCTTTCGTCGGCAGCGGTAAGGGTCAATTCGACATACTTACCAATGCGAACTGAGCCGACATTGTCGTACCCAAGGTG
>JBDNCP010000009.1:0-56050 GCA_046719575.1 Cyanobacteriota bacterium | reverse complement strand
ACAACAGAGCCAAATTGTTCAAACTCGTCGCCGTGTCGGGATGGTCTGGGCCAAGCTGCGCTTCTTTGATTTCGAGCGATCGCCGATACAGCGGTTCCGCCTCACTGTAGCGCCCCATTGCACGATACAACAGAGCCAAATTGTTCAAACTCGTCGCCGTGTCGGGATGGTCTGGGCCAAGCTGCGCTTCTTTGATTTCGAGCGATCGCCGATACAGCGGTTCCGCCTCACTGTAGCGCCCCATTGCACGATACAACCCCGCCAAATTGTTCAAACTCGCCGCCGTGGAGGGATGGTCTGGGCCAAGCTGCGCTTCGCGGATTTCGAGCGATCGCCGATACAGCGGTTCCGCCTCACTGTAGCGCCCTATTGATTCATACAACCCCGCCAAATTGTTCAAACTCGCCGCCGTGGAGGGATGGTCTGGGCCGAGCTGCGCTTCGCAGATTTCGAGCGATCGCCGATACAGCGGTTCCGCCTCACTGTAGCGCCCCATTGCACGATATAACTCCGCCAAATTGTTCAAACTCGCCGCCGTGGAGGGATGGTCTGGGCCGAGCTGCGCTTCGCAGATTTCGAGCGATCGCCGATACAGCGGTTCCGCCTCACTGTAGCGCCCCATTGCACGATACAACAGAGCCAAATTGTTCAAACTCGTCGCCGTGTCGGGATGGTCTGGGCCCAGACGTGCTTCCACCTGTTCCTTACAGCGCTCCGCCCAGCGCACGCCTTCGGCATACAGCCCCTGTCCGTTATAGAATTTCACCAACCCGTTGGCAGGAGAAAGCACTGCCTCATCGCTGACCGCAGCCATCTGGTGATTCACCATGTCCACCAGATGCGGCACAACCGGAGCAAGAGCCAAATAGGTTGCCTGTGAAGCCGTCCAGGGGATCTGCTGGGCAACTTGCACTAGCACGGCGCAATGAACTTGCTTCAGTTCCCCGGCATTCGTCTCTTGCTCGCGCTTTGCCGCAAAAAACTCGCGAATCAGGCTGTGCAGTTGGTAGCTGCTGTTGCCCGCGTGATTTAGCAAGTTGCGCTTCACGAGGGCGTCGCGGTCGTCTTCCAGGTCTTCGGTCTCCGCTTCGGGCTGCATCGCTTCCACCAGCCCCCAGGGAATCGGAGCCAGCGCAAACAGGCTCAGCCGCTCTCCCAGTTGGCGCTGCGCTGCCGTCAGGTCGTTCCAGCTCAGTTCAAAGGCGGCGGACAGGCTCTCGTGGGTGGCGGTCATCACCTCTTCTGGCCGCTTCAGCGCCCGCGCCGCGAGCCTTTGGCTCTCCAGTCGCCGCAGCGTTTCCGCCAGCGACAGATCTGGCTTGTTCGCCAGATATCGCCCCACTAGCTCCAGCCCCAGCGGCAAATAGCCCAGCCATTTACAGAGCTGCTTTGCCTCTGCGATCTGGCTATCAATGCGGCTGGCTCCCGCCAGGTCGCGCAGTACGTCCAGCGCCGCGCCTTCCGCCAACACGCCCAGCGGCACGGTGCGAAAGCTGGCTCCCAGGTTTTGGCGCGTCGTCACCACCACCCGAAAGCGAGGGTCGGTGGGCAGGTAGGGTTTGATTGCTCGGTCATATTCCGCCACCCGCTGATATGCCACGTCGTCCACCACCACCAGCACTTTGCCCTCGCGCCAGTGCCGCCAGCAATAGCCCACCTGCGCGGTCAGGTCGTCCAGCCCCTCCGGCAGCGACAGCCCCAGTTGCGCCTGAAAGTATTGCGTAATCTGTGTGCCGATGTCCTGCGCTCGCGCCCCTAGCCAGCACACGCCGCCCGGATACGCGCCCTCCCGCAGCTTGGCCGTGGCATATTGCAGCGCCAGTTCCGTTTTGCCTACGCCGCCCATGCCTTGCAGCGCGGTGATGGCGACTCGCTCCGTCTGCTGCAAGGCTTCGTGCAGCTTGGCCCAGTCCTCTTCGCGCCCGCGAAAGGTTTGGCTGGGATGCTGCGGCAGGTTGCTGGGAATACCAGTCGGCGAGGGCGGCGGCAGCGGTTCGTTAATGGTGATGTCGCCGATGTAGGCTTTGCCATCTTTCACCTCAACCTGATAGCCCTTGCCCTGGTCGTGAATGTGCTGGTCGCTCATGGGAAAGATTGCGTCAGGTGTTGGCGGGCGGCTGGGTTTGGTGGATGGTGATGTCGCCGATGTAGGCCGTGCCGCCTTCAACCTTGGTTTGCCAGCCTTTGGCATGGTCGCCAATGATGTTTTGGGTCATGTGGCTCTGGTCGATCAGCTTGCCTGCGTTGATTTCTTCTGCCAAAAGCTGAATCTCGTGGGCAAACTGCGGGTCTTCGTCCATCGCCACCTGAAGATAGGCCGCGATTTGATTGACCTGATCGGCCGTGATTTTGTGGGTCTTTTCGAGCGAGGCTTTCACTTCTTCCACCCGCGGCCGGCCGCGCAGCTTGGCCCAAATGCGCTTTAAGAGATCATCCATGCGGGCGATCGCCATTTCCGAAAACTTTTCCGCCAGTTTTCCAGCACTCGTTTCCATAAACTTCTGGAAGGCAAGAGTGGCGATCGCGATTGCGTGTGGCGTTACCGGATCAGTCATGGGTCAATCTCCTAAGGTCGAGGGGCTGACTCCGTTCTAACCCAAATATTCGAGAGATTCGAGCATTTCTTTTAGAGAAATCGAAATACACCCTTACGCCAACTCCAAAAGTCTGGCGCTCTATGGCTCAGTGCATCCAGAAACAGTGAGGGCATCCAAATCACAATTGGGTAACAGATGGGTAACAGAATTCTCGCAGTCCTTCTCTTGTCCATTGCAAGTATCCAAAGAACTGATCTCGTCTAATGTCATCCTGCTGCGAGTTCTGTTGCAAAAGCGGTTCTGGAATCTCCAGCGTCAGCACTGCCCGTCCGCCCTGTTGCAAGTAATCATCCTGCTTCCAGACTTGATAAATTGCACCCTTCAAGCTCGGTTCATCGTAGTCTAGAGCCAGCCGATAGGCTCGAATCTGGGGTGCAAGGTCGCGTTCGTAGCTGGCGATTAGGGCTGTTTGACGTTGCCGATCATCACAGACTGCCAAGAGAAGTCCCAGTTGCCCTTCACTAAATTCGATCGCCGTCAGTAAGCTATCGTAGGTCTTCAAATCCGAGTTACTGCTGCTTGGCATTCTGTCCCCGATCTCTGAGATACCCTAGCGTAAGCGACAGCGCAATGTTGCGCCGACAGACTGACACCAGCGCCCCGCCAAAATCCAAAACCCAAAATCCAAAACCCTCTGCCCAATCTCTAAGATGGAAACAGGCGGGCGATTCTCGCAGGGAAAGTGCGCTGCACCGCTTGCGCGAACGCTTCGCGAATCGCCCCTTCAGTTCTATCTGGACGCACACCGATGGTCATGACCGCGCAGCAGTTGGCAGATCTGATGCCAGATGCTACCCAACTCGAAAGCGACGAGCCAGAAATGGAAAGTTCTCTGCACTATGCCCAGCTTGCGCTGCTGGTGGCGTGTTTGGAGTGGCTGTGGCGCGATCGCACCGATTTCTTTATCGGCGCAAACCTGACGATTTACTTCAGCCGTCAGCAGCTTAAGAATCGAGACTTTCGCGGGCCCGACTTTTTCCTGGTGAAAAAAACGCAAAAGCATCCGCGCAAATCCTGGGTGGTGTGGGAAGAGGACGGCAAATATCCCGATCTGATTATCGAGCTGCTGTCGGAGTCCACCGCCGAGATTGATAAAACACTGAAAAAAGAGCTTTATCAAGATCGCTTTCGGACGCATGAATATTTTTGGTTTTCGCCCGACACGCTGGAGCTAGAAGGCTTCCGGCTGGTCAACCAGGTGTATGAGGCGATCGCCGCGAATGAGGCAGGGTGGCTGTGGAGCGACAGCCTGAACCTGTATCTGGGTGTGGAAGACGGAAAACTGCGCTACTTTCAGCCCGACGGACAGCGCGTGCCCACGCCCGAAGAAGTCGCCCTGCAAGCCCAGCACCGCGCCGACCTGCTGGCAGATCAGCTCCGGGCCATGGGCATCGAACCCACCGCTTGAACGTTCCCAACCGCTATGAAAGTCCTCCTCCTCGGACTCATCCACGCCTACCGCATCCTGATTTCGCCGCTGTTTCCGCCGCGCTGCCGCTTTCACCCCACCTGCTCGCAATATGGACTAGAGGCGATCGCCCGTCACGGTGCCCTCAAAGGCGGCTGGCTGACGGCCAAGCGCATCGCCCGCTGCCATCCCTGGAGCGAGGGGGGGTATGATCCGGTGCCGGGGGAGGAGGGAAAATGAAGAACGAAGAACGAAGAATGAAGAACGAAGAATGAAGAACGAAGAACGAAGAACGAAGAACGAAAACCCGGTCTTCCCTCTTCTCTCTTCGTTCTTCGATTTTCTCTCTTCTATCTTCTATTTTCCTTCTTCCGTTTGCAGCCACGCATCGGGCGATCGCCCCACGGCGGTTTCAAAGTCGAGGGACACGAGCGAGACGGTGAGTTCCTGGGGGTTTTCTGGGGCATCGATCAGGGCGTAGAGGGCGCTCTGGTTGAAGTTTTTGCTGCCGAGGGCGAGGGTGTGTGGTTTGCCGTTGGCGGTGAATTCGATCGTGGTGGTGGGCTGGTCGAGGCCGTAGGTGGCAAGGTCGGCGGGGGGAATGGAGAAAGTGCGATCGCTCATCCCCGTTGCCAGCAGGTTTGCCAAAAATGCGACGGCAGCATCATTGGCGACCCCCTGCTGCGGCTGCTTCATCTGCCACACACCAGTTTCGTTTTTTTCAAACACCAGTGTCGTGTCCGGCTTTTTCACTGTGATGGTCTGAATCTGGCTTTCCTCCACTGCAAATAGCTTCTGCGAGCTAGCCTGTCCGACCTCCTCGGTTCGAGGGGGCTGCTGCAATGACCACAGGCTGACGCTGCCCAGAATCAGCGCAGCGAAGAGGAGCCAAAAAGTGGTGGGCTTGAGTTTCATATACGAAACGGTTTGGAGTGATGGGGTGTTGGAGGGTTGGAGGGTTGGAGGGTTAGAGCTTTGAAGGGTTGGAGGTGTAGAGCCAGGTTTCGCGTCGCTTACCTGAATCTCTATTCCCCAACTACCGCCGCCGCCACCACACGCCCACGGCCAGCGCCAGCCCCGCCAGCGGCAAAAACACCAGCGAGGTGAGGATTAGCCCAATCTGTTGCGATGGAGAAAACAGCACTCGGCGATTGGTGGGTTCGGCGGCGCGGACGGTAAAGGTTGGGTCAGCGTCCTGGCTCAGCCAGCCGATGGCGTTGAGGAAGAGGTCGCGGTTAAGCTGCTGATCGATCAGGCCGTTCGTTGCAAACGCAGAGTTGCCGATGGCCACCATCCGCACCTCATCCTGGGCGGGCGGCTCCTCGGTGTCGGGCGAGGGACTGGGCGCGGGCGCATTGCTCAAGCGACGGCTCAAGGCAGCGCCCAGAACGAGATTGCCCTCTGGAGCTTCGGGGTCAAGCTGGAGTTGACCGTCCTCGCCAATTTGCTGAGCCTGGGTGCGGGCGTTGGTAAACAGCAGCGGCGTCAGCTCTACGCCTTCGACTTCGCCCAGTTCTAGGGGCCGCGCTAGGGGAAAGAAGGTGATGCCGTTGTTGAGTCCGTCGGTGATGGGGTGCGGGCCGTATTCGGTGATGATGGTGACTGCGCCATCGCGGCCGGCGGCGGGGTCTACTAAGATGCGATCGCTAAAGGCCACGCCCCAATCTTCTAGTAAGCCGTCTAGTTCAGGATTGGTCTGCGGATCGACCAGCAGCATCAGTCCGCCCTTGCGAGTTTGAAATTCCCGGAGTTTCGTAATTTCTTCTGCCAAAAGCGGGCGCTGCGGCCCGGCGATCACAATTACTGCTGCGTCGGCGGGAATTTCGGCCGTATTTGCCAGGTTCAGCGGTTCTGCCTGAAAGGTTTCGTCGGTGAGGCTGGTGATCGCTTGGGCCAGTCCACCCTGTCCGGGGTTTAATTCTCGTTCGCCGTGTCCTTGCAAAAAGTAGACCTTGGTCTGGCGATCGCTCGTAATTTTCACCAGCGCAGTGGTCAGCCGTCGCTCGGTCAAGCGCTGAGACGGGCTAATGGACTGCACCAACTGGCGGCGATCCCCCTTCTCCACATACACCTCGCCAAAGTTCTGCACGCCAAAGCGCTCGGCCAATCCAGGCTGCACCTGCGGATCGACATACTCATAGGCGAACCTGTCAGGATTTTGGCGGCGATAGTTTTCCAGCAGATCGCGATCTGCCGGATTGGGAGCCAGGTCAAAAATCCACACCTTAACCGGATCTTCCAGCGACTGCACCACTTCCTGCGACTGAGGCGCAAGGGTAAACAGACGATTTTCCGTCAGGTCAACTCGTGTGTTGTAGCGCGTCGCCAAAAAGTTGGTGAGGAAGAAAATCGCCAGCACTGCCAGCGTCGCCAGCACCGCATTCGTGCCCGCCTGCGTCGATCGCTTGCCCCATAGCCCCTGAACGCCGCTCGCCTGCGACCCCAACCACACCACCAGCAGCCCAATGCCCGCACTCAGCAACCCCACGGGAACCGGGCCCCAACTCCCCGACACCAGCCCCGCCGTCAGCCCCATCAGAATGAGGAACAGACCGGGCCAAATCAGGTGTTTGAGTTTGAGGTAGGGGCGGAGGAGTTTCATGGGAAGAAGGAAGAGGGAAGAGGGAAGAGGGAAGAACGAAGAACGAAGAGGGAAGAACGAAGAGGGAAGAGGGAAGAACGAAGAGGGAAGAACGAAGAGGGAAGAACGAAGAATAGGTGTTTTTTCGTTTTTCGTTTTTCGTTCTTCGTTCTTTTTTTCCGTGTCTTGGGTTTGCCTTGGGGCATTGGCCCTGGCTGCTTAGGAGCGCTGGAACCGGAGGGCTTCGATGGATTGGGCGGTGAGGAAGATGCCCAGCAGGATGTAGCTGAGGTAGAGGACGAGGCTGCTGGTGTTGAAGATGCCTCGGCTGAGGTCGTTGTAGTGTTTGATCAGCGAGAGATGGGCGATCGCCTCTCCGGTGGGGCCGCCGACGCTATTGGCGATTAGGTCGGTGACCCAGAGCAGCAGCATCAGCCCGAAGGTGAGGACGGCGGCGAGGATGGTGCTGTCGGTGAGGGAGGAGATGAACATGCCCAGCGACAGAACGGCGGCTGCCATCAAGATCAGCCCTAGGTGTCCCATGAACAGCACGTTCAGATTGGCGGCGGGGTTTGATGCGGCAAACAGGGTGCTTTCATACAGCAGGATGGGCAACAGCATGGTGATGAAGAAGGTCAGCACGCCCAGCAGCTTGCCCACGGCGACGGCCCAGTTGGTAATCGGAGAAGTCGCCAGCAGTTCTAGCGTGCCGCGCTTGCGCTCTTCGGAATAAAGTCCCATCGACAGCATCGGCAGCAGGAAGAGCGCCAGGGAACCCAACAGCCCCAGAAACACATTCAGAAATTGGTAGGGCACATCCACGGGCGGGTCGGTGATGCCGGCCTGGTCGCGCTGGGCAACGGCCGCCAGCAGCCCTTCTGGGCCAAATAGAATCACCACAAAGAAGAAGCCGCTCAATAGCCAAAACACAGCGGCGATCGCATAGGCAAAGGGCGAGGCAAAGTAGCTCTGGAGTTCTCGCCGATAAATCGCCAGAATGTTGCTCAAAATTACGCGCATCTAGGCTGCTTCCTCCTCGGATGGAGACTGGTCTTGCGGTTCGGTAGGGAGACTGGATTCGGGGTTGGCGGGTGCGTCGGCCATGGTGAGTTCCAGAAACACTTGCTCCAAGTCGGCCTGGACGCGCCGCATTTCATACAGCCCCAGCCCTGCGCCGATGACCGTGGCGGCGATGTCGCGGCCGGGGTCTGCGCCCGGATTGGACAACACTCGCAGCCGATAGCGGTTGGGCGGCAGCCCTTCGACCGTCAGCGCTGTCACGGATTTCACGCCGGCCAGGTATTGCAGCCGCTCCTGCGCCGTCAGCAGTTCGCCTTCGATTTCTAGCTCATAGCCTGCACCGCCCGATAATTCTTCCATCAGGCGTTCGGGTGTGTTGGTGGCGACGACGCGGCCGCGATTGATGATGGCGACGCGGCTACAGGTCATGCTGACTTCCGGCAGGATGTGGGTCGAGAGAATAATCGTGTGGTCGCCTGCGAGACTTTTAATCAGGTTTCGCACATCGATAATCTGGCGCGGGTCGAGGCCGACCGTCGGCTCATCCAGCACAATCACAGGCGGGTCGTGGACGATCGCCTGGGCAATGCCCACCCGCTGCCGAAAGCCCTTAGACAGCTTGCGAATTAGCGTATCGCGCCGTTCTACCAGGTTGCAGCGTTCGAGCGAAGAGTCTACCCGCTGGGGGCGATCGCCCGCTGCCACACCCTTCAGCCGCGCCACAAAATGCAGAAACCCTTCCACCGTCATGTCGGGATAGAGTGGCGGCGTTTCGGGCAAATAGCCAATCCGCTGCCGCACGGCCATCGAGTCTTCATGCACGTCGAACCCGGCCACGGTGGCCGTGCCGCTGGTGGCGGGCAGATATCCGGTCAAAATCCGCATGGTCGTCGTCTTGCCTGCCCCGTTTGGCCCCAAAAAGCCCAGAATCTCTCCTGGCTCGACTGAAAACGTCACGTCGGTAATCGCCGGAGTGGAACCGTAAACTTTGCTGAGGTGTTCGACGGTGATCATGAGGGCTAGTAGGGTGAAGGGTCGGGGTGTGTTGGAGTGACAGGTATTGGAATGACCAAGTGACGAGACTTCAGCAGCTTCTCTTGCCAAAGGGGGGCAGGGCGATCGAGAGCGCCGCGGAGCAACATCTCTAATCCAGGGGGGGATTTCTGAACTGCCGAAGCACCCCAACAACGGCAAATTGTAGCCAAAATTGCGAATTTCCGATCTGACGGAGATGTGTCAAGTGTGTGACAGCGCCTTTAAGCGAATTTAGGCGCACTTAGAGCGTTGCCTTGCGGTCTAGCCTTTGCGGGCGCTCCTCTGCAACCCATATCCCTGCGACTGATACCCAGCGACCCAGGTTCCAATGCCCAAGCCCGGCCTCAACTTTGACCGACAACGCTCCACCAGACCAGAAGGGCGATCGCCCCCAGACCCCCATGCTGCGGCAGCAGATTGGGCAAGGGCTGGCGGGCAATTTTTTGCGTCAGAAAAACGCTGAGGGCAAGCGTGCTGAGCAGCGTTACGCCCTGCAAAAAGGCAATCACAGCGGGATGGGCCACGACGACGGGCATCCCCACGCCGCTGAGACCAAAGGTGGCGAGGGTAACGGGAACAATGCGGCCAGCTTCGGTGAGTCCCAGGTGCAGATAGTGGGACAGGTTGCAGCCGAGCGCCAGCGGCAAATAGCCGTAGGCCAGTTCCACAAAGGGTTTGGGCTTGGGAGCGACGAGTTTCAGGATGGCATGGAACAGGAGGGCGATCGCCCCCGGAATCGCCAGCGCCAGCACCGACAGCCCCGCATGGAGGGCAAACGGGCCCAGCGGCGCAGCGTTGTATTGCAGCCAGGTTGCCAGAATCTCGCTGTCGCCCAATCCCAGCAGCGTCAAAATCGTTGGCAATCGATGCAGCACCACGGCTCCCGTCAGCAAAAACAGCAGGCACACCTCCGGTAGCGTCGGCTTGTGAGTCGTCCAAAGTTCGATGCCAGGGGGACGCAGGTTTAGCTCGACCGAACGGTGTGGACAGGCCTTCAGGCAGGTCATACACAGCACACAGTCGCGGTTGTCCTGAAGCTGTGCCGGATGGGAATAGATGGGGCAGCCCCCCGTTTCCTGCCCTTCGCCCTTTTGCGGCCCGCCCTTATAGCACTGATAGGTCGTGCAGGTGGCGGAGCAGATGCCCTGCTGGGCGCGTAGCTCAATCATCGACAGCTTGGCAAACATGCCGTTCATGCCGCCGATGGGGCAGAGATAGCGACACCAAAACCGCCGCTCAAACAGGAACGAAAAAATCACGGCTCCGGCGGTGATCAGCAGCAGCAGGCAGGCCGAGAGATAGGCCGTGTTTTCCAAATGCCACAGCTCTTCCCACAGCAAAATCAGCGCAAATAGCCCAAACAAAAACCAGCCGCCCCATTTTTCTGCCTCTGGGCGCGACCAGGGCAGCAGCTTGCGCCCCAGCACATGGGTCGAGAGTTTTTGCGAAATTTCGCCGTAGATCATGAATGGGCACACCGCACACCACAGCCGCCCCACAAACGGGAAACCGACCAGCACCAGCGGCCACCACCACGCCCAAAAGAAATTTAGCGCAAAGTTTTGGTCGCGGGTCTGCGGTCCCAGCCAGAGAACGGCGATCACCAGCGGGAAAAACCAGAGCGTGAAGCCGTAGTTAATGCGGTCGGGCCACCACGGGCTGCGGAGAAACTGGCGCAGCTTGGGATAGGCATTCAGCAAGTTGAGGCGAAAGCGGCGGGTCTTGCTGCCCGTCGCCCAAAATACTTCCTCCGTCAGCACGGGTGCGCCGTTGGACTGGATGATAGCGCGGCCCACCATGCCCTCTAGCTCCGTCAGGTTGCCTGGAAAGTCGTAGCCCTGGAGCCGCCGCAGCGCTTCTGGCGAGATTTTGGGACGAGACAAGCCGCGTGAGGTGCAGTAGAGGCTGATGTAGTAATTCACTTGGGTTTCGATGTCGGCTTTGCGGACGCGCAGGGGCGGCACTTTGATGGCGTGGCCCACATGGCGATCGAGTTCGGGGAGCGATCGCTCTGAGGTAAACATAATCCGCGCATTCGACTGGCGCGGCTCTGGCTCTGGTTCCCCTTCGCGGGCGACGGGTCGGTACGTTCCTGTTTCCAGCAGTTCTGCCAGTTTGGGCTGGAGCGCCTTGGGCACATCCTGCACATTGTTGATCAGCAGGGTGCCGTTGCCCAGCCAACTGAGTAACCCCGGCTTTCCATTCACCCGGCCAAACAGGTCTGCGCCGCTGGGTTGCAGCATGTCGCCGTTGAGCTTGATCATCGGCTGCTTGCGATCGCCACTGCCAAAGTGAATCAGCGCTGCTGCGTTGTCCTTGCCTAGCCCTGGCTCGCCAAAGATAAGGACTGGCAGGCGATCGCCCGCCGCCTTTTTGATCTCCTGACGCAGCCGCGTGGCGTAGCGACTCGCCCCTACAATGCCCCGCCGCACCTTGGGCACTAGATACGGACGCAGCGCCGCCTGCCGCTCTTGCTCAAAGGCAAGCTGAGCGCTGAGTTCCGTTACTTCGTCCGCCAACTGCCGCGACACCGTGCGATTTAGCTCTGGAAACTGCGCCACCAGTTCGCGGAATGCCTCGCGGGGCACGGTCCAGATTTCGCAATCGCTGAGGGTGATGACTGTATGTTCCGCTGGCGTTTCGAGCAGCAGTTCTTTTAAGTACAGCACCGAACCGGGCAGCAGGCTAAGGGTGTCTGCCACGCTGTCGGGACGGGTGCGATAGCGCTCCAGTCGGCCCGATTTCAGAATGTACAGCGCTTTGGGTTCGGTGTCTTCTAGCCCCAGCCGATGATTTTCGGGAATGCGGATCTCGCGCACTTGCTGGGCGATCGCCCCCACCGCCGCTTCCGACAGTTCCCCCAATTGGGTCTGCTGCTGTATCCACTGCACCCGGTCGGCAATCTGCATGGGGCAACCTCTAGCGCGGCTATACGGGGTCAATCGTTTCTGATCGTAGGTATTGGGGCCCTGGGAGCATCCCCACCTGGCAAATTTAAAGTTCTGATGTGTAATCTACTACTCTATTTTCAATTCTGAATAGATTGTTAATATTTTGGGATTAAGCCTTCTTTGAAATGACCCGCATGAAAACGGCAGATCCGGTCTCAGTTGAAATCATGCAGCAGGTAGCGGAGTATTTTAGCGTCCTTAGTGAACCGACCCGCCTCCGCATTCTCAGCGTCCTCCGCAACGGTGAACAGTGTGTGCAAGATTTGGTCGAAGCGACCGCTACTAGCCAGGCCAACGTCTCCAAACACCTGAAAGTGATGCTGCAAGCAGGCATTCTTTCCCGTCGCACGGAGGGAACTTCCGCTTACTACAGTGTGCAAGACGACCTGACCTTTGAACTGTGCAATCTGGTGTGCGATCGCCTGGCCAGCCGCATTGAACTCCAGGCGCGGCGATTTCGAGCCTTTGGGCTGACCAGTGGGCAGGTGTTGAAGCGGTCGGTGTAATGCGGTAGTGGAGTGGTAGAGCCGATTCCTGCTTTCTCAACCCCGCTCCACAATCCTGCGCCCTAATACGCGCCCTAATAGGGGTAAATTCCTGGTGAGAGGAGCAGCCGTCGCTGAGATTCGGTGAGATCGGGAAACTCGTCGGGGTTGTAGAGCGATCGCGCCCAAGCGTTGGAGCGCGGCGAGTATTTATAGAACAGGGTGCGCCGTTCGCCTGTGCCGCGCCAGGGCAGCGTGCCGTGGGTCAAGGCTTCGGTAAACAGGATGGCGCTGCCCGCGTGAATGGCGACAGCCTGCATACAGGCGGGCGGATGCTCCAGATCGCGCCATTCGTCGGGAAACGGCGCATTGCTTTTGTGGCTACCGGGAATGCAGGCAAAGCCACCCTCGCCAGGGCGCACGTCCCGCAGTTCGTAGGCTACGGCCGTCAGCCCGTTATACATCCGCCCATTGTGGACGTGGTAATACTGGCAGGGGTCGTAGGGCGTGCCGCCACCGTGGAGCCGTGTGCCGATGGGGCCAGTGCCCTGGCGGATGATGTGCGTGTAGTCGTGATCGAGCCGAAAGCCCTCGCCCAGCAGGGTCTTCAAGTAAGGCATCAGCGGCGCAGGGTCGATCAGGTCTTGAAACGGCTTTCCCCAAGGCAGCAGCCCGTCCCAGCGAAACCAGGGGCGGTCGGGATCGTTGACGGCGGCAATCTGGCGATCGAGTTCGGCGTTGAGCGCATCCAGGTGTGCGGGAGTCAGCACGTTTTCCACCACCAGATAGCCCTGCAAATCGAATAAGTACCATTCCTGCTCGTTCAAGGTCGTCTCCTGCTCAAGGAACATTGTTGGGAAACTTAGCTGCGAAACAGGCGCGTGTAGAGGGTTTCGTGGGCCATGCAGGCGATCGCCTGTCCCCAACTGCACGCGCCAAACTCGTCGGGGGGCAGCGCGATCGCCGCGTCGGTGGTCTGGGCGATCGCCGGAGCAAGGCTCAGCAGCAGCCGCTGTCCTGCTGTTTGCCCCAGTGGAATCAGCTTCACGCCCGCATTCACCAAATTGCTGACCCAGCTATGCAAATAGCTCAGAATGGCAGCCCGCTGGTCAATCTGCCAATGGGCAGCGGCGATCGCATACACCACAGCAAAGTTCATTGTGGAATTCACGGCAGCATTCACAGAATTATTCACAGAAGCATTCACGGCATCATTCGCATCTAGATTTACGGCGGCGACTACTCCAGTGTTCGCGGCGGCGGTCACGACAGCGTCGCTAGTTTCTCCGCAGGCTTCCAGCAGCGGCTCAAGGTCGGGGTCAAGTTCGAGCAATAACCGATAGAGCGATCGCCCCATTTGCCAGCTTTGCAGCCGCAGTTCCTCTGCCTCGCGCAGCGCCGACAGCCATTGGTTCCACTCGCAGAGAGCCGGAAGGTCAGGGGCGATCGCCGCCTCATAGACCCGCGCCATTGCCGCCGCCTCTAGCCGCATTGCCCCCGTCGCCAACTCTTGCTCAATCCAGTGCTGCAAGCTAGCTGCATTTGGCAGTTGCCCTAGCGTCACCAGCGTTTCTAGCCCTTCAGAATAGCTGTAAGCTCCGACGGGCAGCGCCGGACTCGCCAACTGCAATAGCCGCAGCAGGCGCTCTGCACTCAACATCAGCTCACGCCCCCCTGAGAATGTTCCTGAGAATGTTCGTGAGAATGCTCATGCGAATGCGTTTCAGAATTATGATACGAATGCTCGTGAGAATGAAGATATAAATCACTATGAGAACTTCTATGAGAATGGCTATGGGAATGACCATGCGAGTGTCCCAAAGCCTGCCCCTTGCCCCCTGCCCCCTCATAGGCTCCGGTTTCTGGCTGAAAGGGCTGCTCCTCTAACTGGATCTGTAATCCCATTCTTTCCACCATGTCTTGCAGTACAGGATCAGGCGAAAAGCGCAGATAGGTTTCGGTCACCTCCAGTGGCACATGGCGATTGCCCAGGTGATAGGCAGCTCGCAGCAATGCCAGCGGCGTGTGAGCGGTGACGGTGACGACGGGTTCCGGCTTGGCCACCACGCGCACCCGCTCTCCCGAAGTTGCCAGCAAAATGTCGCCATCTCGCAGCACAGTTCCCCTAGCCAATTGCAGCGAACAGGGCGCACCCTCTACCGACTCGAAATAATGGCGCGATCGCCCCCGGTCTTCGGCCGTCAGCAGCAGCGTAAACTCAGCCTGTGCGGGGCAATATTCGGGGACACTTGCGGGGACACTTGCGGGGCGATCGCCCGGAGAAAGCCGTTGGGTGAGGACAAGCATGGCAGATCTGAGACTTTTGGTGATTTTGGTTCGCGTCCTGAGGGATTCATTTGGGACATACCACGCCCTCAAGGTCTTTAAAAACACTTCTAAAAAGCACTTAAAAAGCACTATGGAAGTAGATTACACCCGAATCAGGAGTCGTCTATAGCGCCAAGGATTGCCAAACCCATCGGCCAAACCCATCCGCCAAACCCAGTCTGTCGAGTGCCAAACCTGCCAAACCGCATCAATCCTGCCCTCGAAAGTGCGCTGGTCTGGCGCTCACCTGCTGTCGAATATCTAGATTTCATAACCAGAAAGCGATCGCCTCACCCGATCAGGCATAGCCCTCCGCCAAAAAACTACCCTAAGATGGGGCTTAAACTAATGGTTTGATGATCTGTTTGATGATCTGATCGTTTTTTTAACGATCGCTTTTTGACGACCGCTTGACAATTGGTTTAGCAATCGTCTAGCGCAGCCTCCACCCTTGATCAAGTTTCAGGTGCGCTGCGGAGCCAGTTTATGTCACTTTAATTTTTGATTGAGCTACTTCACATCATAAGGAGCTGCTTGTGAGTCCAGAAACCCTTGTCTCGCTGCCGACTGTCGCCGCCAGTCCCTACTCTCCCGCCGAGTTCGATGCCTATGTCATCAATAGCTACGCTCGTTTTCCCATCGTGCTGGAGCGAGGCGAAGGCTGCCGCGTATGGGACAACGAGGGGCGCGACTATCTGGACTTTGTGGCGGGCATTGCCACCTGCACGCTGGGCCACGCCCATCCGGCGATGGTAAACGCCGTGAATCGCCAAATTCAAAAGCTGCACCATGTGTCTAACCTGTTCTATATCCCAGAGCAGGGCGACTTGGCGAAATGGCTGGTTGAGCATTCCTGCGCCGATCGCGTGTTTTTCTGCAACTCTGGCGCAGAGGCAAATGAAGGCGCAATCAAGCTGGCGCGAAAATATGCCCATACGGTGCGCGGTATCGCCAATCCGATCGTGCTGACGGCCCACGCCAGCTTCCACGGGCGCACCCTGGCCACCATCACCGCCACGGGTCAACCGAAGTATCAGAAGAACTTTGACCCGCTGATGCCGGGGTTCCACTACGTGCCCTACAACGACATTGCGGCGCTAGAAACGGCGATCGCCCAACTCGATGCCGAGCAGCCCCAGGTGGCTGCCATCATGCTAGAAGCGCTCCAGGGCGAAGGTGGGGTGCGTCCGGGCGATCGCGCCTATTTCCAGCGGGTTCGCGAAATCTGCGATGAAAAGGGCATTCTCCTCATCCTGGACGAGGTGCAGGTAGGCATGGGCCGCAGCGGTCAGCTTTGGGGCTACGAAAATCTTGGCATTGAACCCGACATTTTCACCTCGGCCAAGGGATTGGGCGGCGGCATCCCCATCGGCGCAATGCTCTGCAAGTCGTTTTGCGACATCTTTCAACCCGGCGACCACGCCAGCACCTTTGGCGGCAACCCCTTTGCCTGCGGCGTGGCGCTGGAGGTGTGCGAAACGATCGAGCGTGACAACCTGCTGCAAAACGTGCAAGACCGCGGCGAACAACTGCGGAACGGGCTGCGGGCGATCGCCCAACGGTATCCCGCGCTGGTGGACGAGGTGCGCGGCTGGGGGCTGATCAACGGTCTGGTGCTGAAGGAAACTGCCCCAACTGTATCGGCGGATATTGTGAAAGCGGCGATCGCCCAAGGGCTACTGCTCGTCCCTGCTGGCCCGAAGGTAGTGCGCTTTGTGCCGCCGCTGATCGTGACCGCAGCAGAAATCGAGCAAGCCCTCGGCCGGCTGAACCAAGCCCTTAGCAATCTGTCTCTTTAGGACTGAGGCGTTGATTTGAGTCAGGCAAGCGACCTTGTTTTGGGTAGCCGCAACTTACCCGAAATAGGGTCGCAGGCGCTCTGGGGCTTTTCTGGAAAATCTTTTGAGAAATGGGTAGAAGAGTCTTCTCTTCTCGTGCTACGATTATCAATCGTGGGATGGACGGGTCGGTGCCCGAGTGGTTAATGGGGGCGGACTGTAAATCCGCTGGCTACGCCTACGCTGGTTCGAATCCAGCCCGGCCCATCCCCCGATATGCCCGTGTAGCTCAGTGGTAGAGCACACCCTTGGTAAGGGTGAGGTCATGAGTTCAATCCTCATCACGGGCTTCTTCTGTCTAAGTCTGTTTGATGTAGGTAGATATTAAAAACAATAAGCATAGCAATAGGCACAAAACCCATAGCAATAAGCACAAAACCCAAAGATCCCCCGTTGCCTGCACAGCAGGCGAAGCAGGATCTTTAGGTTTAAATTTTTCAAATTTGGTCTATTTGGTCTATCTACTTAGATTCTGGTTGCGAGTAGCTGAGAAACTAGGGTCGTGAGCGTCGCCACGCTTTGCGCTTGCTGTTCTGCTAAGCGGATATGTCCCTCTAGCGCTCGGTTCTGGCTTTCCAGCGTGATGGCAATGCGGTCGAGTTTGTCATCAAAGGCGGCGGTTCGCTCCTGGGTCTGTTCAACAAACAGGGCGATCGCCTCAGACAATCGATCGAGCTTGGCATTGAACGCCGAGTCCCGCTGGGCAGCTTCTTCAGACAATCGATCGAGCTTGGCATTGAACGCTGAGTCCCGCTGGGCAGCTTCTTCAGACAATCGATCGAGCTTGGCATTGAGCGCCGAGTCCCGCTGGGCAGCTTCTTCAGACAATCGATCGAGCTTGGCATTGAGCGCCGAGTCCCGCTGGGCAGCCTGCTGTCCATTGGTGACAATTAGTTCAGACAAGTAGGCAATCTTCTGGGTCGAGGCTTCCAGCAGATCGGCTACACGGTCGAGGCGCTCGTCAATACTCAGTCGGTTGTCACTCATGACGCTATTTTACGGTTTGCTGCAACAGACTCACCGATGTCCCTAGCAACAGATGTCCCCCAGAGCAGATCAGGACTGCCGCGCCATGTCCATGAGAATTTGCTGGGCACTTTGCACTGCGTTTGGGGTCGCAGGATGACGCTGACGATAGCTGCCGTCGGGCTGAAGCTCCCACGCTTGGCGATTGTCGGCCAGCAGGATACCGAGAATTTCTTGCAAATCTTTGGCGATCGCCCGGTCATCAATCGGTGTCACTGCTTCCACGCGCCGATCGAGGTTGCGGGGCATCCAGTCAGCACTGCCAATATACACGTCCTCTGCGCCGTCATTGTGAAAGTAGAAAATGCGGGAATGTTCCAAAAAACGCCCCACAATGCTAATCACCCGAATGCGATCGCTCACGCCTGCCAGCCCTGGCCGCAGGCAGCAAATGCCTCGCACAATCAGGTCAATCTGCACGCCTGCTTGCGATGCTTCGTATAACGCAGCAATCAGCGGCGGATCGACCAGCGCGTTCATCTTGGCGACGATGCGGGCATGGCGACCAGCGTAGGCAATCTCGCGCTCTCGATGAATCAGGTCAAGCAGGCGATCGCGCAAATTGGTCGGGGCTACCAGCAGCTTGCGATAGGTTTGCTGCCGCGAATAGCCCGTCAGCGCGTTAAACAAATCTGTTACATCCGCACCCAGATCCTCTCGACAGGTCAACAGACCCAGATCCGTATAGAGCCGCGCCGTTTTGGGATTGTAATTGCCCGTGCCGATGTGGACATAGCGACGCAGGCGATCGCCCTCCTGCCGCACGACCAGCATCAGCTTGGTGTGCGTTTTTAGCCCCACCAGCCCGTAAACCACATGAACGCCTACCTGTTCTAGTTTCCGCGCCCACTGGATATTATTCTCTTCATCAAATCGCGCCTTTAACTCCACTAGCACCGCCACCTGCTTACCGTTTTCGGCGGCGGCAATCAGCGCATCCACAATCGGTGAGTCGCCCGACGTGCGATACAGCGTCATCTTGATCGTCAGCACGTCGGGATCTTGAGCCGCCCGCTGAAGAAACGCCTGCACCGACGACGAAAACGACTGAAACGGATGATGCACCAGCAAATCTTGCTTTCGGATCAGGGTAAAAAAATCCTCGTCTGTAGAATATTCAGACTCTATGAGTCGGCGCAGTCGGGGATGGCTGACAGGTTTCCAAGGGGCATCCTTGAGATGCGGCAATGGCAAATCCACCAATGCCATCAAATCACGCCCACCCAATAGCCCCACCACTGGATACACATCCGCATTGCTTAGCCCCATTTCCGCCATCAGCGTGTAGCGAATCTCATCCGGCATCGATTCGTGGATCTCTAGCCGCACGACGGAGCCTGCAAATCGCCGCTTGCGAAGCTCCTGCTCGATGGCCTGGAGCAAATCATCCGCTTCGTCTTCCTGCACCTCTAAGTCAGCGTTGCGGGTCACGCGAAACACATGGCAGGCAACTACTTCCATCCCTGGAAACAGCTTGTCTAGGTTATGGGCAATGATTTGCTCAATCGGCACGCCCATCCACACGGGTGTTTGCTTACGACGCTGCAACTCCAACGGCAACACCACAAATCGGGGCAGCGCACTGGGCACTTTGAGGCGAGCAAAGTGGCTGGTTCCTTCGGGCGATCGCACGACCACCGCCAGATTCAAGCTGAGGTTAGAGATATGCGGAAAAGGATGCCCCGGATCAACCGCCAGCGGGGTTAGCACTGGAAAAATTCGCGCTTCAAAATATCCTTGCAAATAGCGCTGCTGTGCCTGGTTGAGCGCTGTGTAATCCAGCAAGAAAACGCCGTGGCCCGCAAGCTGGGGCCGCAACACCGACTGCACATGCTGGTGCTGCTTGGTCACCAGGGGTAAGAGCTTCTGGCAAATGGCTTCAAGCTGTTCTTGCGGGGTGCGCCCATCGAGCGATCGCCGATCCACTTGGGCTTGGATCTGGCGCTTGATGCCCGCCACCCGCACCATAAAAAACTCATCCAGGTTGCTGCAAAAAATCGCCGAAAATTTCAGACGCTCCAGCAATGGCGTACGATCGTCCATCGCTTCATGCAGCACCCGTGCATTAAACTCAATCCAGCTCAGTTCGCGGCTGAAATAGTATTGCGGATCTGACCAGTTGGGTTGGGGCCAGTTGGGTTGGGGCGGCTGGGTAGAAGACACAGTAATGAAGGGAGGGCTGAACTAGAAGCTGAAGCGAAGCCAAGCAGCCAATCATACTAGACTATTATCCCCTGATTCTCAACCTAGAGAAGAAGGCTTAAAACACTTCGTCTTCGCGGCCGACCCACCATTCTCCAAGCTGCATTAGGTCATGATGCACATCTGCCAAGGCCTGGAGATACTCCTCGCTAGACAAGCTTTCTCGCTGCTCCTGCAATTTTTTGAGCCGCAGTTGCGCCAATAGCCACGGCTGATGGAGGCGATCGCTCTCGGTCATATAACGCGCTAAATCCTCGCTATTCATAGGGCAATCTATGGGCAATCTATAGGGCAATCATATAGGTCGATCGATAGAAAGCAAGAGTGGATAAAGCGACTCTGCGCTCTATCCACCTGTGGAGGTTTAGATCATGTCCAGACGGACGACCTAGGGAGCGTCATCAATTAAGCTCAGAAATTTATCAGTAACCTATCAGTTCAGGAACCTAAGCTCGGAAATCCTCAGGGATCAGCCTGATTGACCGACAAAATCTAGGTGTCAGGGGTTGAAACCACTGCTACATCAATGAAGTCGGCCTTCGCCGACTCTCGACCCTGACCCAAAACCCGCTTAGGCGGGCTTTGCCTGTGCAGGCGTGGCTTCTAGCCGCCAGCGGTAAATGTCCTATCAGTCAACGAGGGGAGCAGCAAGATCGCGCCCACTCAAACCAACCAAGCTAGGGGCTAAGCCTCTTAGGAAACCTTATGCTGGGCAGACAATTGATGACAGCCCCCAGCACTAGGCGGCGGCCAGGTTCTCTGCTACGAAGTCCCAGTTCACCAGCTTATCCAAGAAGTTTTGGATGAAGGCGGGACGGGCGTTGCGGAAATCGATATAGTAGGCGTGTTCCCACACATCAAGGGTCAACAATGCCTTCTGCCCATGTGCTAGGGGGTTTTCGGCATTGGGGGTTTTGGTCACTTTCAGCGTGCCATTATCGTCAATGAGCCAGGCCCAGCCGCTGCCAAACTGGGTCGCGGCCGCGTTGGCAAAGGCTTCGCGGAATTTATCATAGCTGCCAAAGGAAGCATCGATCTTGGCGGCCAGGTCGCCCGTAGGTGCGCCACCGCCACCGGGCTTGAGGCTATTCCAGAAGAAGGTGTGGTTCCAGACCTGAGCGGCATTGTTAAATACGCCAGCCTTGGAAGAGTCACCAAAGGTTGCCACGATGATTTCTTCTAGAGACTTGCCCGCCAAGGAGGAGTCGCCTTCGATGGCTTTGTTCAGGTTATCGACATAGGCTTTATGGTGCTTGCCGTAGTGATATTCAAAGGTTTCGGCCTTCATGCCATAGGGTTCTAGGGCATCCATTGCAAAAGGCAGGGGCGGCTGTTCGATAGGCATAGTGTTCATCCTCTATATAGCTAACTGCGCTGTGTTTAGCTTGAGTGTAAGAGAGCCGGTTGCTCTTGGGCATGATCCGCCAGACGGAGCCAGGGCAGAATGCCCTCTCAAACTATTGATAGAATTTTATATCAAAAATCTGCTAGTCCGTGTTTTGCACAGCACCGAACACAGCCTGACTACCGAGGTTGTGTCTTAGCTGCGCGGCTCGACCCTGCACGATCGCCCATTCGCCATTTCTCAGAGCCGACTTGGGAAATAACTGTCCTGCCAGCCCCACAGCGATCGCCCCAGCATCCAGCATCTCCCGCGCATTGTCTAGCGTGACTCCGCCCGTGGGCACCAGCGGAATCTCCCCCAGCGGCCCGCGCACCGCCCGCAGATAGTCTGCGCCGCCGACAGATTGAATGGGGAAGACCTTCACCGCCGCTGCGCCTGCCTGCCATGCAGTTAAAATTTCAGTCGGCGTGAGGGCCCCCGCCACAAAGGGAACCTCGAACTCGGCCGCCCGCTGAATCAGCGCCCGGTTTGTATGCGGGCTAAACAAAAACTGCGCCCCGCTGGCGATCGCCGCGCTTACCTGCTGCGGGGTGATAATCGTGCCCGCGCCAATCAGACAATCGGGTAGGCACTGCCGCAGTTGATGCACCAGGGTTTCAGGGCGATCGCTGTTCCAGGTGACTTCGATCAGCCGCATTCCCCCCGCCGCCACTGCCCGCGCCATTGCCTCGCCCGTCGCCAGGTTGGGCGCACGGATGACGGCGATCGCCCGCTCGGTTTTCAGCCAGTGCAGCCATCGATCGTTGAACGAAACAGCCTGAGAATGTGAGGAAATCACGACTTTTTATCGGACTTTCTAGCGGACTTTCGGGAGCGCGGGTGACGGAGCAGACGGATTGCCATAAAATGAAAAGAATATGAAAAGCATTGGTAACTGCCCGTGAGCCTGGTTTCTCCCGACTCGATTCTATCTTCGCCCGTTTTGACTGCCGAACTGCCAACCGCGCAATCAATGCAGCCACCTGCTGGGCCGCCCGAAGAGATGGTCGACGCGACCCAGCCTGTGCCGACTGCCCGACCGCTCAGCCTGCGAGACGAGTTTGGCATTTTCTTTTCAACCTTTATCACCATTTTTTTGGCAGAAATCGGCGACAAGACCCAGGTGACGGTGCTGCTGATGAGCGCCCAGTCCAAAGCGCCGTGGGTGGTGTTTTTGGGAGCCGGTTCGGCGCTGATTGCGACGAGCCTTTGTGGGGTGCTGCTGGGCAAGTGGCTCTCCACCCGCATTTCGCCCCGGCTGCTCGACAAAGCGGCAGCAGTGCTGTTGCTAGTCGTGGCGGGGATGCTGGTGTGGGACGTAATTCAGGGATAGGGATTCAGGAGAAAAATGGACTGGAATTTGCTGAGTCTGGCGTTTGTCACCGTGTTTGTGTCGGAATTGGGCGACAAAAGCCAGCTTGCGGCGATCGCCCTGGGCAGCAGCGGCAAGTCTATCCGGGCGGTGTTTTTGGGCACAGCAGCAGCCCTAGTGCTGGCCAGCTTTTTGGGCGTAATGCTGGGCGGCGGCGTGGCGCAGGTGATGCCCACTCGCTGGATCAAGGCGATCGCGGCGATCGGGTTTGTGGTTATGGCTATCCGCCTGCTGTTGCCTGAGGCAGCAGATGAATCGGGTGAATCGCTAGAATCGCTGGATGGTGATGAACCTGCCTAGCGTTCCGCTTCTAGGCGATCGCCCGGAAGCGGCCGACCCACCGCCACCAGAAGCGCCGCGCTCAGTCCCAGTTTGACCAGTTCCAATACCCAGTAGATTCCGTGCATTTGTGCCATGCTGCCTGGAATGCTGGCTTCGCTGACCAGCCCGTTCAGCGACATTGCCAGCCCGCCCATTACTGGAGTCATCACATAGGTCAGCGCAAAAGTAATCCCCAACAGGAGCCAGACTGCGGCGATCGCCCAGCCCGCGACTTTATGCTGCTGCAACAGCGAGAGCAGACCAACGAAGGCGATCGCCACACACAGCAGCCCCAAGCGGTTAAAAATCCAGAACAAGCTATAGCCTGCGCTCGCAAAACCGGGCTGCACCATCATGCCGCTGGCATACATCGCAGGCATGACGACCAAATCTAGCAGCAGGCTGCCACTGAGCCAGAACCCCACCGCCAACAAAACTGTAGACTGCCAGGCCGAGCGCCCCCACAGCAGATTGACTTTAGTAGAAGTAATCATGGATATAAGACATTCTTAACTCTCATCTCCAGCCTATCGGATCTGGCCCAATCCAGTCATGAACAATCGTTTCGAGTCGTAACTGGATTTATCTGAATCAAGCTTCAACAAATCATTAATGAATTCTTGCAGACTTAACGTAAGTAATTACGCTAGTTCGCGCTATTCTCAGATTAGGAAAATTCAGTATTTTCTCGGATAGTTCCCTTAATTTGAATTGCTCGATTCTGCTGGTTTTCCAGAGCGTTCAGGAAATTCTTTGCCTCCTTTTGTCTCATGTAGCCGTCTGGGGCGATCGCTCCCGACCTTACGGAGAAACTCTCTTAGCGCAGCTTGATACCGCTCAGTATGCTCGGCAGCACGGGTCGCTGATTGAGCTTTGATAAGGCAATCGAGGCTTGGATTATGCGGTCGGCGCAAGCTGCCAGAGCATTCTGGTACTTGCTCTTGTCCTTTCATTTCAGGTCTTTGTGCTGCTGGTCAGAGCCGGTGCCTCATAGCGCACGCGGACTTGACCCCATTTCAGCAAATTCCCAACGAATATAGAAAAACCAGTCACCTGTATGAATAGTGCTTGCTTAACAGACTTTTATCGCGGTTGGATGATTGAGGTTGTGCCTCAGGGAATCGGTTACACCAGCGTTTGCTATTCCCCCTCTCGGCAGCGAATTGATGACGATGTAATCTACTCACGCGATTTTCTGGCGCTAAACGCAGGCAAGGCGCTAGTCGATCTCTACCTCGCCTGCCAGCAGTTTTCCGGTGTGCTGCGCGAACTGTACGAATCGGACAAGCTGGAATACGAAGAGTGGCGATCGCTCAGCCAGTCCATCACCGATACCATCGGCGTTTCTCGCTAGGGCAAGCTGCTAGGGGTTTCCTCCAGGTGCCCTCTGCCACCAACCCTCCAAACCCGATATAAAAGCCACAACCCATTACTCTACGGAGTCTGGGTCGATGCCAAGTGCCCTCAGGCGCTCAGCAAGCTGCTCAGCGCGGCGTTCTGCCTGTTCTGCCCGCTGCTGTGCCTGCTCTGCCTGCCGCTGTGCCTGTTCTGCCTGCCGCTGTGCCTGTTCTGCCTGCCGCTGTGCCTGTTCTGCCTGCCGCTGTGCCTGCACTCGCAGCGCTTCCAGTTCCACAAAGGTCAAAAACGGCTGCCCGTCGGGACGGAAGATTTGCAGCCCTGATTCGCTCGGCTCAAAACGAATCTGCAATCGAGGGCTGACCCAGCCGCGCATTTCGTCGATGACATCAAGCTGACCTGTGGGCGATCGCAGCCAGCCGCTCAGATCAATCTTGTCCGGGTCGTAGATGTAATACTCCTCCACGCCGTATTGCTCATAAAAGCGAAACTTTTTCGCCATTTCCTTAAGTGTGTTTCCCGGCGATAGAATTTCAAAGACTACCTGAGGCGGGAGGTTTGCTTCGCACCACTGAAGATAGGAGCCGCGCCGTCCCTTGGGCCGCCCAAAAACCACCATCGCATCGGGAGCCTGACGCAGCGTATTGTCACCCTCAACGGGATACCACAGCAGATCACCTGCCACGAATACATCTGGATTCTCTGCAAACAGTAGCTCTAGGTTTTCCTTGATGGTGACAATCCAGGTGAACTGTTCTGTGTTGTTTGCCATCGGTTCCCCATCGGTTTCGGGATAGATGATGGTCGATTTTTCAGGAATTTGAACCATCGCTGTCCTCTCGATGTAGCGCTGCTGAAATCCAACATCAGGAATCGATACAAGGCTTCAAACCTTCTGGCAATCTTGAGCGTGAATACTATTCTAAGGGAGCTTCTGTGTCAGGGAGATTCCGCAGGTCAGGACGAGAGCGATCGCCCTCCAATCGCCCTCCAATCGTCCTCCAACAGCCCCGGTGTTTATCCAAATTGCCCCAAACGCTTCCATTCAGGGGGCCAGGTGGCGCTTTATCATGCGTCCCAATGTCTCCATCCCCCGCTCGATCGTCGCTGCATCAAAGGAAAAATTCAGCCGCATTGCCGGATAGCCCTGCAAATTTGGAAAAAACGTGGAACCGGGCGTGACCAAAATACCTTCGGCCGCCGCCTTACTGCACACCAACTGCATCGGCAGACCGTCCGGCAGCTTCACCCAGAGAAACAGCCCGCCATTGGGCACAGTCCAGGATGCCTCTGCGGGGAAATGCTGCTCCAGCGCCTTCAACATCACGCTGCGCCCCTGGAGATTGCGGGCACACAACTGCGCCAAGTGGCGGCGATGGTAGCCCGTCGCCAGATACTCGCTGACAATCGCCTGCGAAGCCGTAGACACACACAAATCATGCAGCAGCTTGCGCTCTAGCAGTCGTCCATAGTCGTCGCCTGTCACCACCACATAGCCCACCCGCAGACCGGGCATCAGCGTTTTGGTAAAGGTGCCTGCATAGATTACCAGGTTGTCTTGATCGAGCGCTTTGATGGGCGGCGGCACAGGGTCAAAGTTCAGCCCTTCGTAGGCGTTATCTTCCAGAATGCGGCAGTTGTAGCGGCGAGCGAGGTCGAGCAACTGCTGGCGATGGGCCAGGTCGGTGGTAATGCCCGTGGGGTTGTGCAGCGTGCTGATAGTGTAGATCAGCCGGGGGCGATGACTGTGGAGATACTGCGCCAGCAGGTCGAGGTTCATGCCGTCGTGGGTCATGGGAATGCCGATGACTCGTGCGCCAAGCTGCTGCAAAATTGCCAGCGTACCGTGATAGGTGGGGCTTTCCACAATCACCCAGTCGCCCGGACGCACGATTTCTTGCATCACTAGCGAAAGTCCCTGCATATAGTTGCTAGCTAACAGAAACCTCAATCAGAGAATAGAATTTGTCAGCCTTTCTTCGAGGGGCTTAGACGCTTCCATTCCAAGCATCTAGAATACTGAGCATCCGCTTATCACCCAACTTCTCTACCCGTTTCACTACATCCGTAAATGAAGTAAAGGGCGCTTTGGCACGAGCTTTCTCAATGTTTTTGATCAGTGTTTCGCTCGTTTTACCCCGAATTCCGGCGATCGCTAGTTTCTGCATCAGGTCTGCCGGAGAAGCAGTATTGAATATTTCCAGTGGCTCTATCTTTTGAGGAATTTGCTGCTGGAGTATCTGGAGTTGTTTCTCCAAACGCTGAAAGTCCCGCTGATGGGTTTGTCTAATATCTTGGAGCGCAGCATCTAGGCGCGATTCCAGATTAGTAATGCGTTGATCTGCGTAGGTAGGGGCAGGGGTTTGCGTATCAGAGCTTGGTGCTGTCGGCAGGGGTGGATGCAGCACCTTAAATTGTTCAATCGCAGCTTCTGATATGTCCGGCGGAATCACAAACGCATTCACCATTTCAGCTTCGCGGGGGTTGATTTCTTGCGCCCGCACTGCTGCGTAATACTCGCGATCGCCCGCCAACACTTCATAGCTGTCTGCCCCTGTTTGCTTCAGCAGAATTGGAGACAGCAAACCGCCCGCCGACAGGATACTTCTAGCTAACTTCTCAATCTCATCTACGGAAAACTGAGAGCGGGGCAGCTTTGAGGTAATACTTTTAACATCAACCAAGTAATACTCACTCATCCCCTATGCCCCAATTTTTCGCATCACTTCGGAAGAAAGGTTCCTGAACTCCTTTACTGAGTCACAATTTGCATCAAATTCAAAAATAGACTTGGGATCAGGAATCTCCAGATTTCCCATCGTTAGGGTGTTGTTCACACAGTTAGACAGAGCGACTCGCTCATAGATGACCGTATCTAGCACCGAAAACCCATACCGCTGAATCACGGCTTCCCGCTGTCGAGGAAAGACGTACTCCAGATAACGGTTATTGGTCAATACTTTAGAAGGCAAAACCCCTAAGACATTGAGTGGCTTCTTGCCAATGCTAGACCGCGTTTCATCCACCTCGCTGACGAAGTTTTTGACGTTGCTCAAGCCTTGGTTGGCAAAGGGCTTCATATCGGAAGGAATAATCAAATAATCGGCTGCAATTAGCGCAATCTCCGCATAGAGGTCACGAGAGGGCGGCGCATCGATAATCACGATGTCATAGTGGTCTTCTACTTGCTGAAGTTTCATGTTCAGGCGCAGGCGACTCGCAGCAATGCGGTTGAGACGTTGCTGCTCATCAATTAGCGTAATGTGTGAAGGGACAACATCAATTTCTGGCGTGTTGAATCCGTTGGAGGAGCGAACAATTTCCGGGATAAAGTTAAAATCTCCGGCGCTAATGACATGGAGAATATTGCGATCCTTGAGGTCATCATCTTCCTCAAACTGAAACTTGATAAGACCTGTTGCAAAGGTAGAGTTGGCCTGGGCATCAATGTCTACTAGCAATACTTTTTTGCCCTTGTTGGTAAATGCAGCCGCTAGGTTAACAGCCGTGGTGGTTTTTCCAACTCCACCTTTGTTGTGGTAAATGGCAATTACTTTCATCAGGATTACATCCCGCTTAAAACCTCTTGTTCATTCAAGCATACAGAATCACCATCAAGATGCTGAATTAATCGTCTAGATTTGCAGTAACTCAGTAGAGATTTAAGTTCTGATAACGATTTAAATCTTGCTCTACCGGGCACTGTTCTTCGGTATAGCTGACGGACACATCTTTTTACCCAGGCTAGGTTAAGCAACGTCAAACCCAGTACCTGCTTAGATTCGGTTGGTTTAGCGTCAGCGTAACCCAACCGACGAGCGGATCGAGCTTGCAGGAGTTTTATCTGTCAATCGGGTTCTCGATATGGCTCGATGTAAACGGCTAAGCTGCATAGATATCCACTCGCTGCTTCGCTGGCAAAGCTGACATCAGGCGGTTACTTCTGGAGAGAGTCGCGAAGGCTTCTTCCGGATGGGCGATTGCCCCAGTGGAAGTTGAGATATTTGGACGGATGTCTGATTCAACTTTCTCAACGTTTCCTGAATGAGTGCGATATGAAAAAAGCAATCTATTCCTTGACGATAATGGCTCCGGCGCTGGCGGTGGGGGCATTGGGCGAGGCAGCAGAGGCGGCGCAGTCGCCCGTCAACCTGCGGGCCGAGGAACTGTATCGCAACCTGCAACTGTCGGTGTGCAGCAATGACTGGAACGGGGCGCTCAGGGCGATCGCCCCACTCATTGCCTCAGCGGGCATTACCCCAGAGTCGCGTCAGCAGTTGGTCGAATATCGCCGCCAGCTCGAAGACCTGCGGGCTGTGCGGGCGGTCTATGTCAACCTGCCCAGTTGCCAAAGCAGCGCCCAGCCCATCTGGTCGGATCAGCCCGTCGAACGCACGATCGTCTTTGCGCCCGAAGCTCAGGACATCAGCTTTGAGCAGCTTTATACCGCGTTTCAGGGGTCGATTTGCAGTAACGACTGGGCCGAGGCATTGCGGGTGATTGGCCCGATGATCGGCTCGCCTGGCATTTCGCCCGAATATCGCGCCCAGTTGGTGCAATATCGCCGTCAGCTTGAGACATGGCGGGCTTCGCAGGCGGTGTTTTCGGGGATGGCAGGGTGTGCTGGGGGAGGAGTGGTTTGGAGTTGAGGGAAGAGGGAAGAGGGAAGAGGGAAGAACGAAGAACGAAGAGGGAAGAACGAAGAGGGATAATGCGATGATGAGAGCGGGGGGACTGGTAGTGACTGCCTCCGGTTGTTGTAAGAATTGTTGTGAGAATCTTTTGTTTTCATGAATCAGTCTGCGCTGAACCTGATTGCGGTTACGGTCTTTGCGTTTACGATGCTGAGCCTGCTGGGGCCGGTGGTGCATGTGTCGCCGTTGGTGACGGCGATCGCCGCTGGCGGGCTGCTGGGAGTGGCGACGCTAGATACGCTGAGCTGGCAGGGGCGCGGCGGCACGCTGCTGCTGGACTGGGTAGCGGGCTTTTCGCCAGAACACCGGGCGCGGGTGCTGCGGCACGAGGCTGGGCATTTTCTGGTGGCGCATTACCTCGATATTCCCATTGCAGGCTATACACTGAGCGCCTGGGAAGCGTTGCGGCAGGGGCAACCCGGTGCGGGCGGCGTGAGTTTCGACACGACCTATCTAGACACAGAACTGGCGCAGGGTAAACTTTCGGCCCAGCAAATCGATCGCTACTGCACGGTCTGGATGGCGGGCATTGCGGCGGAAATGCTGGTCTATGGCAATGCTGAGGGTGGTGGCAACGATCGCCAGACGCTGTATGCGCTGTGGAATGCGCTCAGGCGATCGCCCGCCGAAGCCGCCCTCAAGGAACGCTGGGCCACGCTCCAGGCAAAGACGATTTTAGACGCAAATCGCGCTGCCTACGACCGACTGGTGGCTGCAATGGAGCGCCGAGACAGCGTAGAAGCCTGCCGCGCTGTTTTAGACAGTCCCCCCGATGCCGCCTCGCCTGCCACTGCATGAACTCACGGTGTCGCTGGTGGTCAGCGACTGGTCGGGTGGCGGCGCTGTGCGGGCGTTGTTGCTGGCGCAGGTGTTGAAAACTCTGGGCTGTAGCGTGCAGCTTGTTGGCTTCCAGTTTGGCGAGGCGCTGTATACAGAGCCGCCTGCGGAGATGGACGTGCTGGCGTTTCCTGGCACAAATTATCCAGCGATCTTGGGCACGGCGCGGCGGGTTTTATCCCATCTCACAGGCGATATTCTTTACGCGGTGAAGCCCAAGCCTACGAGCTTTGGCCTGGGGCTATGGCGGCGGCTGCAAACGCGGCGGCCACTGCTGCTAGACATGGACGACTGGGAGCTAAGCTGGTACGGCGGCGACGACTGGCACTATCGACCTGGCCCCCGGCAACTGGCGCGAGATGTGCTGAAGCCGGGCGGGGCGCTGCGATCGCCCGACCATCCCCTCTATATTCGCTGGCTAGAGCGGGCCGTGCCCTGGGCCGACGGGCTGACCGTAGACACCTCCTTTTTGCAGCGGCGGTTTGGCGGCGTGTATCTGCCCAATGGCAAAGATACGACTCTATTTGACCCAGCGCGACAGGATGCGGCCGCCAGCCGTCAGCAGTGGGGGTTATCAGACTTTTGGGTGCTGATGTTTCCGGGTGCGCCGCGTCCGCACAAGGGGCTAGAAGATTTGCTCATCGCGCTAGATCAGTTGAACCATCCCTCAGCGCGGCTGGTGATTGTGGGCGGCAACCCGTATGACAACTATGACGAGCAACTGCGATCGCGCTGGGGGCGATGGCTCATTTCACTGCCCAAAACGCCCCTGACGCAGATGCCCGCTGTGCTAGCGGCGGCGGATGTGGTGGTGGTTCCCCAGCGCGATACGGCGATCGCCCGCGCCCAGTTTCCGTTAAAGCTGACCGACGGCATGGCGATGGGCAAGCCCGTCCTCTCCACCCGCGTCGGCGATATTCCCGAAATTCTGGGCGACACGGGCTATCTGGCCGACCCCGACTCGCCCGCCCAACTCGCCGCCCAGCTTCAGCACATTCTCACTCATCCCGATGAGGCAAGGCAGAAGGGGCAGCAGGCCCGCGATCGCTGCGTAGCGCAATATAGCCTCGACCAAATGGCGATCGCGCTGCGGGAGGTGTTGCAGGGGGTGACAGGGTGATGGAGTGACGGGGTAATGGGGCGGAAAAAACGAAAAACGGAACCTCTTCGTTCTTCGTTCTTCGTTCTTCGTTCTTCGTTCTTCTCGCTTCCCTCACTCCAACACTCCAACACTCTCCTCTTCCTCTCTCCCTTTCCCTATGGGCAACGGACGAAATTGATCCCAATGCCGTTCGTTCCGGTTTCGGCGACCCAGCCCAGATTCGTCGTGCCGCGATAGTAGACGCGCTGCCAGATGCGGCCGTCGCTGGTGGTCTGGCGCTGGATGGGGTTCGTGCCATAGATGCGATCGCCACTCAACACGCTGGATAGAATCGCGCCGTAGGGAGCCGAGCGCACGATCAGTTCGGGCTGCGTCACCTGATAGCACTGACCAACGGGATCAACAGGCGGCCGCGCGTCGCAGTTGGTCAACAGCGTCGCCGAACGCACCCAGCCCACAGCAGGCTCGCGAATCTGGGCGATCCCATCCCCCAGCACACCCGTCAGCGTAATGCGGGTATAGGGCTGGAGTTGTCGGACGACCGTGCCCTGGGCAGTGCTGGTATAAACGGCTAGCGTATTTGCGCCGCTATTTCGACAAGTGTTGACATAGCTCGGACGCTCAAATACTTGCACATCCGTTGCCTGGGCGATCGGGGCTTGAGCAAACAGATCTCCCGACTCGCTCAGAGTAGGAGCATCAGGAGATGCCGGTGGGGTGGCGATCGCCGGAGCCGCCAGTGGAGACAGCACGCTCACACCCAGCAAACTTGCCATTCCTACGGTCAATCCGCCGTTGCGGAGAAGCTTGTGGGTCCACGTCACTCGTTGTGTCATTCCGTTCCGCTCCTCAGTTAGTAAAGTTAGTAAAGTTAGTAAAGTTAGTAAAACGCTTAGACAAAAGTTCCTTTCGCTGAGGAATTTAGCACATTGGGCAATGCTGAAAACTCGCCGTACACAATGTTTTCAGGTTTTCGTAATGCTTGCACATACGCTCACCCAATTTGCACCGGGCTAGCCCAACCGGAGGAAGTGGCAGCTTGAACATTTAGCGGAGAATGCAGCATTTCAGGTTGCTATCCGCCCATGAACCGTGAAAAGCAGAATGTAGCCTTGCTGGCGCTGTGTCAAGCCCTGGCGATGACCAGCATGACCGTGCTGTTTACCGTAGCGGCGCTGGTGGGCAGGGCGCTGGTGGCCGATGCCTCGTTGGCGACGCTGCCGCTGGCAGTGATGCAGGTTGCGGTGATGCTAGCGACGATTCCCGCGTCGATGCTGATGCAGCGGCGGGGTAGGCGCTTTGGTTTTGCAACTGGGACGCTGATTGGCATCGCTGGGATTGGGCTGGCAGTGGCAGCCGTGCTGATCCGGAGCTTTCCGCTGTTTTGTTCGGGAACCGTTTTGATGGGCGTGTTTAGCGGGTTTTCGGGGTTCTATCGTTTTGCAGCAGCGGAGGCCGCCAGCGATTCATTTCGGGCGCAGGCAATTTCGCTGGTGGTGGCGGGTGGTGTGATTGCAGCGGTGCTAGGCCCCAACCTGGCTAGTCTGGCAAAGGATGCGATCGCCCAAGCAGAATTTGCCGGATCGCTGCTGTCGATCGTGGGTTTGCAAATTCTGATCTTGCTGCTGCTGCTGGGACTCAGGCTACCCGTCGTGAAGCGTTCCGCGAGGCAGAAGCGCATTCCATCTGATCGCAGACCGCCAATTTTGGCAGTGGGGCGATCGCCCTCACAGCCAGAAAGCAGAACCCTTTTAAAGATTTTGCAACAGCCCACCTTTATCGTCGCAGCCTTGGGCAGCAGTGTTGGCTATGGCGTAATGGCACTGCTGATGACGGCGACCCCGCTAGCCATGACAGAGATGAATCATCCGTTCCATTCGGCAGCTTCTGTGATTCAGTGGCATGTCCTGGGTATGTTCGCGCCGTCGTTCGTGACCGGATTTTTGATTGCGAGATTTGGTGTTCTGAATATCATCCTCGCAGGAGTCGCGCTGAATCTCGCTAGCGTGGCGATCGCCCTCTCTGGCGTAAGCCTCCCCCACTTTCTGATCGCGCTCACAATACTAGGATTAGGCTGGAATTTTATGTTCGTTGGTTCCACCACGCTGCTCACCGAAACCTATACCCCTGCTGAGAAGGCAAAAACTCAGGCCGCCCACGATTTTCTGATGTTTGGCGCGGTAGCAGGATTTACGTTCCTGTCGGGACATTTGCTCAACGGCTTTGGCTGGGCCGTGGTGAACTATGCTGCACTGCCGCTGCTGCTGGTGACGCTGGGTGCAGTGCTGTGGCTGAAATCGCGGGAAAGAGCAAATTTCATTCGTAGCTCTGCTGAGAAGATTTGATCAGGAGAGAGATTCGTACCTGATTAACTAACAAAACCTGGGCACTAGGCGGTTGAAACCGCTGGTACATCCACGAAGTCGGCCTTCGCTGACGCTCTACTCTTACCCAAAACCCGCGTAGGCGGGTTTCGCCTGTGTAGGCGCGGCTTCCAGCCGCCAGCGGTAAATTTAAACAAATTTAAACTCAGCTTAGCCGCGCCCCTGAAAGCCATCTCTTGCCTTTTTTGCTTATCTTACTTTTTATGTCCAAGCCATGCCAGGAGCGATCGCAGCTTGGGGCCGCGCCGGTGGGGATAGAGCCAGCGGGCGGGCAGCAGTCGGCGCAGCGCTCCAGCAAGCTGTAACTCCCGATGGGAGCGAACTGGCAGCATTCCCCCAAAGAGCCGCAGCGGTTTCTCCGTCGGCAGTTCCTCGCTCGGAAATTGCACCAGTGGGGCGATCGCTCGAAACAGGTCATATTCTCCAGCCTCCAGGGTCGCATCGAGTAAGTAATGAAGGCTGCGCTGGCAGTAGGGTAAGAGGTCGGGATGGCGATCGCCTACCCAGTGAAATAGCGCCGCATAGGATTGTCGCAGTATCCCGGCATTTTGTGTCAGATTTGCCCCATGTTGCCGATAAAATGCCGCAACCATCGGCACATACACAAACCGACCCCCGCCCCGCAGCAGCGCCAGCCCAAAGGCTCGATCCTCACAGGCCCGCAGGGTTTCATCAAATGAGAACTGTGCCAATACCGATCGATGCAGCAGCATGGCCTGTTGCAACAGAGGAAAGGGGCTGTCGGCCAGGCGATCGGGGCAAATCAACAATCGCCGCGCCAGGGCTTCTGGAGCTTGTTCTGTAATGTCACAACGCTGACGCTGCCCCGATTGCTCCACCCGTTCATAGTCTGAGTAAATAACCAGCCGACCGGGGTTCTGCCCTGCCACTGCCGCAAGCTGACGCGATAGCTTATCCGGTGCAATCCAGTCGTCCCCATCCAAAAACTGCACCCACTCCCCACGGGCACACTGCGCCCCCAAGTTGCGAGCTGCCGACACGCCGCCGTTTGGCTGTACTCGATAATAGACTCGCGCATCTTGCTGCACCAGACGTTGGGCGATCGCCTCTGTGTCATCGGTCGAGCCGTCGTTGATAATCCAGCACTCGATAGGGTCATAATCTTGTTGCAGCACGCTATTCACGGCATCTTCCAGAAACCGCGCCTGATTGAAGGCAGTGACAACGACCGAAACCAGCGGGTTCATGGGAAACGGGGAAGGTGAAAAAATAAATTACCTAATAAGTTACCTGACAAGTTGCCGAATAAGCCACCTGATAAATTACTTGATGAATTACTTGATAAATTACTTGACTAGACCGCTGACTCTAGAGCAATTGTCTAGATAAGCTTGATCCGTTTGCAATCCGCTCGTGTCTGGCTCAACGGCTGGCAAACCCGCCGCTGGGAAATGTGCCCGCAGCACCCAGCCCTCGATCGCCATTCGCAGCCAGCCAGGACAGCGGCGATCGCCACACCACTTCAGCAGTTGATCTGCCCGGCTGCCTTCCTGCACCGACAGTCGCGCTGGAATCTGCCGATTCTGGATCACCCACCGCCAAATCGACTGAATGCTTGGGTCATTCGCCGCCAGCCCCCACTTCCACACAGCATAGGCAAAATTTCGCGCTGTATAGCCCTCGCTCCACTTGAATCGATAAAACGGTAGATCCGTTTTGTCAAACTGAGGCACCAGCTCCGGGTTCAGAAAAACAACGCGGGAAGACGGCTCCAAAAGATGCTTGCCGCCGAGCGCCGCTACTTGAAACGACAAGTCTGTATGGCTGGCCAGGCTGTCGAACCGTTCGTCGAGCCGCACCTGTTGCAAGACATCCCAGCGCACCATCAGACAGTGAAACTCAAGCGAGTCTACCGCCTGTCTTTGCAGGCTGGGTTCTGCCTGAGAGAGCGGCACGCCAGCCATCAACTGCTTTTGCTCGAACCAGCGCTTGCCCCACCGACGGCTGTGAAACCGGGTGGCAATGCCTGCGACATGAATCTCTAGCGCGTCGGAATGGGGCTTGCCCTGCAAAATCAGGGGCGCAGTGACGGCTGCATGTTCTGCTTCGGCTGCCAAAACGAGCGATCGCAACCATCCCGGCTGCACCACCACGTCATTATCCAAAAACACAACGTAATCTGCCCCTTGCACCTGCGGCAGCGCCAGGTTTCGCGCCTCGTTCGACCGCAGATAGCGCTCCCGACGAATCAGCGTCATCCAGGGATAGGTTGCGGCCTGACGCTCCAGATAGCAGCGCACGGGCGGGGGCGAGTTGCCGTCTACATAAATGAGCCGAAACGGATAGTCACGGTAACTACTCAGCAAGCTATCTAGCGACACTTGGCTGAGGCTGAAGCGCTCTCGCTGCGTCACGATGAGGGTGACCTGTGGTGCGGGGACGGATAATGCTTGGGGCACGGCTCCAAAACCCTCGGAATTGCGGAGACGATAAACCTACACCCAGAGCTTAGCATTCAGCGCCTAATCCACCACTAATCCACCAGCATTACGCGGCCCGCCTGCAACTCGTCAAACACGCGGCTAATGTGATAGCGTTCTGCCTGGGTTAACCGCTGATCTGACAGGATTGTGGTGGCTAGCTGGAGATGCTCTTTGCGGGTCATTTGCCCCGAAGACAAGATTCGATCAACCAGCGCTTGTGTGGAGACGCTGGCGCGACCAGAAAGCGCCCAAACCATAGTAGTGCCCCTCTGCTAAACTCTGACCAGATCCTTGTGACCGGAACGGTTTTCTTTAGCCCTAGTAGACTCAGGCTCCGCCCCTATCAATCGATCATCTGGCGAAAACAGGGGATCGGGGGCAAAGCTTCTGTAATGGTGGGTGTTTGGAGTGTGAAGATTCTGCGTAGCGGCGATTTGGGCGCAGCGCATCGGGTTCAGGTAGGGCTGTCGATTTCAGCCAGGATGCGAACAGCCTCGGCGCAGAGGGCTTCGTGGCATCGCCCGTTGGAAGCCATCAGCCCGCCCCACTGGTTGACATCGCCCGTGTTATAGCGCAGCGGATCGCCGCTGAAGTGGGTAAATTTGCCGCCTGCCTCGGTCAGAATCAGTTCTGGGGCGGCCATGTCCCAATCCTTGGGGGCAGACTTACCAGAGAGCGAGATGTAGAGGTCGGCTCGGCGATCGACCAGCGCGGCGATTTTGCCACCGACGCTGCCGACGGAGAGTTGGTTCTGGCAGGGCAGCCTTTGCAGCAGTGCGTTGAGCCGTCCGTCGCGGTGGGTGCGGCTGACGACTACGACCAGATCAGCGGGGCGATCGCACGCCGACACCTGCACCCGTTCCACTTTGCCATCTGGCGTTTCCACAAACGCCCCACCGCCCAGCGTGGCGAAATATTGTCGCTCAAGCTCTGGACAAGTGACCACCGACAGCACCGGGCGACCCCGATAGGCCAGCGCTAGGTGAAAGGCGTATTCCCCCGTTTGGTCAATGAAATCTCGCGTACCGTCCAGCGGATCGAGAATCCACACCCAGTCTTGCGGAAACGGAGCAGCCGAGGCTTGGGATTTGTAGGTTTCTTCGCTGAGATAGCCAAAATGCTCGTCGCCCAGCAGATCGCGGAGTTTGCTTAGCACATAGCTGTTCACCGCCAAATCCGCCGCTGTGACTGGGCCGTCTGTCTGGTTTTGAATCTCAAGATTGCGAGCCGTTCCGTCCTGGAACGGTTCACCGCGATAGTACGCCCGCAGAATTTTTGCTGCGCCCCAGCCCAAAGAGCGGGCGATCGCCAAAAGCTCTTCTAGGGGCGGGCCCTCTGTTGATTCCACGGGGTTTGCCTGGATCACAACCTCTCCTTTTGCGTCTTTTGGGCATGAGCAAGTTTCTTTGCCGCAGTTGCATCTACAGGGAACGGCTCGTCAATTATACGCCAGAGGTTTAACCGAATTGGGGACTGAGGCCGGGGACTGAGGCCGGGGACTGAGGCTGGGGCTGAGGCTTAAGCAGGCGTTATTAGATATAAAGCAAGACTATATATAAAACCTCTTTTCATGAATTGAGTTTATATCTAGTCTGGGAGAGAGACGCGATGGTGATCGGTGTTGTCTGCGTCCGCCACTGCCCTTTTGCTAAAGGTGAATGCGATGAAGAAGCTGCCAGATCAAGTGACAGACGGAGGATGGTCGGTTCAAGTTTACAGTGGCGATCGCCGCCTGCTGTGTTCGCTAGATCCCTCTCATATCTGGATGCTGGTGCTGGGAATTTTTTTGGGTCTGGTGATGGGCATCTCCTGGGTGCGGGTATCGCCACCCGCAGCATCGGAATGGAAAGAACCTGCTGAACCACCGATCTTGAACGTGGATTAATCTCAGGTGGCTTCTGCTCCTCATCTCTAAGCCGAAGAATCGGGTCTGTCTTGGTGGAGCGGTGCCTCCATCCAGCGGCGTGTGCCAAAGGATTGACAGGCGCGGGCAGCGACTTGGGCGGCCTGGGCGATCGCCGCTTCAAACCCCATTTCCAGGATGAAGTAGCAAAATGCGCCGTGAAAGATGTCGCCCGCGCCGAGCGTGTCCACCGGGGAAATCGCGGGAACGGCAACTTGTCCCGCATTTTCGCCGCTGAGATATTCTACTGGCTGAGGGCCGCGAGTTCGCGCTACCTGGGGAATGCCGAGCGATCGCAGATAGATCAGCACGTCTGCTGGCAAACACCCCGGCGGCAAAAAGTTGGCTGAGCAAATGGCATAGTTGGTCTGGCGCAAGACCGCCTCAAAGCCCGGTTTCCAACTGCCGCCATCCACCACGACAGCAATGCCCGCCGCCCTTGCCTGCTGGGCGATTGCCCCACTCACCGCCATCTGGTGACCGTCGATTAGCACCCCGTCAAACTGGCGCTCTGCCACGGCTTTGGCGATTTCTGCTGGAATGCAATCGCCCGCCACCTGCGCCCCGACTGCATTACGCGACACCACCGCGCGATCGCCCGTCGCCGCCGTCACCAAAATCGACGACACGGCTGGCGAGTCCTGCCGCTCAGGATCAAGGTCAAACGACTGCACGCCCCACGTCGCCAAATCTGCCCGAATCAATCCCGTCATGGGGTGCTGTCCTAAGCTGCTGAGCAGTACGGCTTCTCCGCCCAAGTGGGCAAATGTCACGGCGGCATTGGTTGCGGGGCCCCCAGCGGCGATCGCCACATCCCGGGCCACCACCTTCTGATTGCTGCTGGGCACTGCCTCGACTTGATAAATTAGATCCAGTGTTGTCAGACCGACAAACAGCCCCCGCCACCTCGCAGATTTCTCCATCTCCCCCTCTACCTCCGGTTTTCAGTTGACGATGTAGAGCGATGCAGAGCGCTCAGGGTTTGGGCAAGCTTGACTGCCCCGGCTATCCCCTCTATTCACACCCTTCCCACTCGTCCTCTTGTGGTTTATAGTGCTTTACCGGAGCCAGTTTTCAGTCTGTGGGGATGCTGCGACTATCCCGTTATCGGCTGATGTATTCTGGGGTAATCAGTTGGGCAAATAATAGAGCTAGACCTATGAAAAAGTGGTATCGAAGCGTCCTCAGTTTGGTGTTGGTGGCGATCGCCGTCCTGTCTATTGGCTGTAGCAGCGCCCCCGTTGCCAAAGGGCCACTCTATTCAGCCGAGCAACTGGCACAAATTCAAAAATACGTGAGCGATGTAGAGGCGCTGCGGGTGCGGATGCAAGAAATTCCGCCGCTCGTGCAAAAGAAAGAATGGGTAGATGTGCAAACCTTCATCCACGGGCCGCTGGGTGAATTGCGAGCTAAGATGACCCGTCTGGCGCGGCTGCTAGAACCCAAGAAGGCTCAGCCTGCGGCGCTGGATGCTGCCAAGGCGGTATTTGGGCATCTGATTGCGATTGACGAAGCGACGCAAACGGGCGATTCTCAAAAAGCCTTGCTGAACTATAACGAAGCGCTGCGCGACTTCCAGGTGTTTCTAGACCTAATGCCGACCACCCAGGACGGCTAACGCCTGCACTGTCAAACGCTCCCAAGAAGTGAGTAAAATCGTGCCGCCCGACTCGGTTCGCGTGGTGATTGTGGGTTGTGGAGTGGTGGGGGCGGCGATCGCCTACGAGCTGAGCCAGTTGCCTGGTTTGGCAATTGCCGTAGTCGATCGCCAGCCCCCAGCCCGCGCCTCCACAGGGGCCGCCCTGGGCGTTTTGATGGGCGTGATCAGCCAGAAGACCAAAGGACGCGCCTGGAACCTGCGGCAAACCAGCCTTCGCCTCTATCAGCAGTGGCTCCCAGAGCTAGAGGCGCTCACCGAGCAGCCCGTGCCCGTAAACCGTCAGGGAGTGTTGCTGCTGTCCTTTGAAGAAGATTTGTCTAAGTGGGAGGCGCTGTCTAGCATTCGCCAGCAGCAGGGCTGGCCACTGGAAATCTGGACACCGACCCAAGTGGGCGATCGCTGTCCCCAAGTTTCGCTCAACAGCATCACAGCGGGCATCTATTCGCCCCAAGATTGCCAGATCAACCCAACCGCTCTGACCCACGCACTGGTGTCTGGCGCGGCAAAGCGCGGGGTTCAGTTTGATTTTTCTAGCCCGGTTGAGTCGCTAGAGTTTGCCGATGCGACCCAGCATCGCTGTGTAGGCGTGCGAACCGCGCAGGGCGATCGCCACGCCGCTGATTGGGTGGTCATCGCATCCGGTCTGGGCACTACGCCGCTGCTCAATTCTCTGCAAATTCCCAAACTGGAAATTTGCCCGGTGCTGGGCCAGGCAATGCGGGTAAAGTTGGATAAACCAATGGGCGATCGCACGTTTCAACCCGTGATCACGGGCAATGACATCCACATCGTGCCGCTGGGCCAGGGCGAATACTGGATCGGCGCAACCGTCGAGTTTCCCGAAAGCGATTTCTCAACGACAGACTCGCTCAGCAAGCTAGAGGCGATCGCCCCCCATCCCGCCGCGCTGGAAATGGTCTGGGAAGGGGCGATCGCCCTATGTCCCAAATTGTCCCAAGCCAAAGTGCTACACACCTGGTCGGGCCTGCGCCCCCGCCCCGCCAACCGCCCCGCGCCCGTGCTGGAGCGGCTGAGCGCCTGCCCAAACCTCATCTTGGCAACGGGGCACTACCGCAACGGCGTGCTGCTGGCTCCTGCAACCGCTGAGTGGGTACGAGGCGAGATTCTGGCAGGAATTGCGTAATACAACATCACCAAATCCAGCACAGTAGCAGGAGCAACCCAGCCCGTGCCTTAAGGTAATCCTGTATTTCCACCACCATCAGTAAACGGCCCAGAGATATTCCCAGGGGTGTTCAGCGGAGATTGGTTAAAGAAAGAGTTGCTGACGGTTACGCTGCCACCAGCAACCCGAATTGCTCCACCACCACTACCTGTCGTACTGGCTTGGTTATGCACGAAATTGGCATAGCTAATCACTGCCGTGCCTGCATTGTACAAACCACCACCAGACGAATTCTGAGCAATATTCGTAGAAAACCAAATCTCCGAACCTGTCGCCCCGGTCACGTTCAGCGTACCGCCAAAATCATTATAAATACCTCCACCAATGCTGGCTGCGGTATTGTCCGCAATCTGGCTACCACTCTGAATATTCACCGTACCCGTTTGGTTGCTAATGCCGCCCCCAGCACCGCCTGTCCCAGACACAACCAGTGCTGAATTATTCCGCACGATGGTGTTGGTGAGCGTCAGGGTTCCACTCTGGTTGAAAATGCCGCCTCCAAATCGTGCTGTGTTATTCTCTACGACTAGGTTTTGCAGCGTTAGCGTGCCGCCCAGGTTTGCGATACCCCCACCGTTTGCAGCACCCGGATTGCCGCCAGAAATGGTCAGCCCTTCAATGGTTGCTGTCGCACCAGATTGGAGGGTAAAAATCCTAAAGTTGCCGGTCGAATTCCGCGAAATGGTAAGCGTTCCAGCGCCAGGCCCGTCAATCGTCATATTCCGCGACAGGGCAGGCAGCGCTGAGGTAAGTTGAATCGTGCCGCTGACGGATGACGCAAAGGTGATCGTCGGGTTGACAATCGAGTTGTTGTTGTTAGCAGCAGTAATGGCCTGGCGCAGCGACCCTGCTCCCGAATCGTTCGTGTTGGTCACGATACCGTCATCATTGAGGATCGTGCTGACCTGCGGAGTGACCGTGCCAACGGTATAGCCCGGCCCCCCGACCAGTTCCAGGCTGACGGTTTCATTCGGTTCGATTGTGTCTAAATCTGCAACAGGCTTAATTCGTAGCGTTGCCGTCGCTGCCCCAGGCGCAAAGGTAATGGTGCCTGCAGTCGGGTTAAAGCTAGCAGCGCCGTCGACGGTGTAATCATTTCCACCTGCGCCAAAGACCGCCGTGCCGCCTACATTGAAGTTCACGGTCAGCGCACGAGTCGTTGCGCCTACCCGCGTGAAGGTATAGACAATTTCTTGCCCACTGTCTTCCAGCACATTGTTGGGCGAAACGGTCAGCGTCACGATTGCATCGTCGTCTTCGATAATGCCGGAGACTGGGGTCGTGCTGACGGGCGTGTAGCCTGTACCGGGTTGCAGGGTCAGCGTCACCAGCCCATTGGGTTCCAAGGCCGAGTCTGCGACCGGCTTCACGCGGAGAGTCTTGGTCGATTCGCCAGCGGCAAACTGCACCGTTCCACTTGGGACAGTATAGGTAAAGGTCGTACCCAAAGGTGCAGACACGGTGTAGTCGGTGATGAAGGTGGCTGAGCCGCCCACGCCAAAGTTGACGGTAATCGGGCGATCGAGAAACGCGGTGCGGGTGAAGGTAAAGACTAAATCATCGCCGCTGTCTTCTAGCACGCTGCTGGGCGACACCGATAGCTGAATGCTGGAGTCATCATTTTGAATGGTGCCCATCGCGTTGCCCGGTGAGCCAACCACGTATCCTGTGCCAGCCGCAACCCCAACCACGACAGTTTCATTCGACTCTACCGCATTGTCGCTTGTAGGCGTAACGGTAATGATTTTGGTGGTCTCCCCAGCTGCAAAACTGATGGTGCCTGTTCCACCCGTAACCGTTGCGCCAGTAATGGTGTAGTCAGAACCAGGGCCGCCCAGGGTTGCTGTGCCGCTGACCGTAAAGTTGACAGTGATTGCGTTACCCGTGAAACCATTGCGAGTAAAGGTATAGAGCATTCCCGTGCCACTGTCTTCGAGAACAGCGTTGGGGGACACCGCAACACTCACGGAACTATCGTCGTTTTGGATGGTTCCAACCACAGGAGCCGTTGTCAGTCGGGTGTAGCCTACGCCGTTGTTGAGGGTCAGGGCTACCGTTTCATCTGGCTCAACCACTGTGTCGGCATTGGGGCGGATACGAAGCGTTTTGGTGGCTTCCCCAGCCGCGAAGGTAATCGTGCCCGCCGATGCACCATAGGTAAACGTGGTTCCTGGCGGCGCGTTCACAGTGTAGTCATTCGTTGCGCCGAAGACCGCACTGCCGCCCACGCCAAAGCTAACCGTGATGCTGCGGCCTAGAAATCCTGTCCGAGTAAAGGTATAGACGAGTTCACTGCCACTGTCTTCTAGAACGCTAGCAGGAGCCACAGACAGCGCAATTTCGCTTTCATCATTGATAATGGTACCCGTAGCACTGCTGGCAGCAGCCAGACTGTAGCCAGCGCCGGGAGCCAGCTCCACGATGACCGTTTCGTTTGGCTCAAGTAGGTTGTCGGCAATGGGGGTCACTCGGAGGGTCGCAGTGCTGCTGTTGGGGGCAAAGATGATGGTGCCCGTACTGCCTGTGATGGTGGCTCCCGTCACGCTGTAGTCGCTGCCGGGTGTGGCAGTGCCGCCCAGGGTAAAGTTGACGGTGAGGGCGTTGCGAATGTAGGTGCTACGGGTGAAGGTGTAGACCAGGGTGCCGCCGCTGTCCTCGACCACGTTGGCCGGCGAGACGGCAACGCTAACGGGCACGATGGGAATAGGCACGTTGACATTGAAGCTGCCTAGCGTTGCCGGGGGTGCTGCGTTGCCGCTGGTGTCGAAGATTTGCCCAGCTTGCAGCAAAACCTGATAGGTGCCGTTGTCGTTAGCATCCCAGGTGCCGCCGGGGGCTGTGATTTGATAGGTGACGGTGCGGGATGTGCCATTGCCGACTGGCGTGAAGCCGACAAGCTGTGCCCCCTGCACAAAACCATTTGGCCCGGTGACGAGCAGGTTGCCGTTGCGGAAGCTGAGGCTATTAAGTTGAACCGCGTCGGCGTATTGAATGGTAAAGGTTTGGGTGGCTCCCCCAGCAGCAGTGATATTGGGGTTGGCAATGACCAAGTTGGCAGCGCTGGGTGGCGTGGTGTCGCGGACGGGCAGTGGAAAAGCGACAACGTTGGTGCGAGTAAGACGGCTCACGTTTACATTGCGAACGATCGCCAGAAATTCACCCGTCTGACGATTGCGGATAATCACATTGTTGCGATTGTTGCCGGTGCCTTGAGTAATACTGAGGTCGCTGAAGCGAAGACCGCCTGCGAGTCCGATGCGGTCTTGGTTGGGGTTGAAGTCAGTGATGACGTTGGCGTTTCTCCTTTGGCTGCCGCCTGTGCCGTTGGCGAGGACAAACACATCGCGCCCGTTGCCACCTGTCATGACATCGCGCCCGCCTATGCCTGCAACCAGCGTGTCGGCTCCTTGTCCGCCATTCAGTTGATTGAGTCCGCTATCGGCATAGATCAGGTCGTTGCCGTCGCCGCCGTTGAGGGTGTCATTGCCGATGCTGCCGGAGAGGGTATCGTCTCCAGCGCCACCATCTAGGAGGTCATTGCCTGCGTTGCCTTGGAGCAGGTCGTTGCCATTGCCACCGTTAATTTGGTCGTTGCCAGCAGCGCCAAGGAGGTAGTCATCTCCATCCTCGCCAAACATGAGATCGGCATCGGGAGTACCAAGCAAAAAGTCCGGGCCGGGGGTTCCAATCAGAGTAGCCATTAACTGTCTTCCTAACGAACTTGAACAGCGGGAGAAAGTACGGAGGAGGGAAAGAAATTTTGTGTTGCCAGATCAGGAGTTTCAGAGTTTTTTCGGAGTTCTATTTCATTCTTCTGAGAGCTTTTCTGAAGGCTCCTTGGAAGTTCGTAAAAGGGAGCAGGGGGTGCAACCTTGCTAGGAGGTTAAACCTGAGGTCTAGCGTTTGAGACAAAAGTGATAGAGCAAGGTTACCCAATCTGGAGCGATGAAATTAACATGCCAATTGATTAATTCACTTAATTTAAGTGTCTTTTTTGACACAGTAATGAATCCGTATGCGATCGCCCGATAATTTTCCTTCAGAGAAAGCGTCAAGCGGTATTGAGACCTGAGTTGGGCGTGTGAATAAAGCCTCTGAAAAACTGCGCGAGAACACTGCGCGAGATTCACACAAGCCATGCTGCAACACGCTTTTCAGAGCGCTGCAAAAATTGCTCTGAAAAACGGCTTAATGATAGCAATCCCTGTTTCAGTCAGGACAATTTTTTTTAGCCTGAGCTTGGAATTTGGGCTTAAAGTGTTGCCCTTTCACAGGGGAGACTGAAGCTCGAAGGTGGGCTGGAGCGTTGCTTTGCCCTTAAGGAACAGATCCCCAATCAGCGTGCAGGAATAGTGGGGGGCGATCGCCCGATGCACCGATTCCGTCAGCAAAATTTGTCCACTGCTGGCGAGGGTCACGAGGCGGGCGGCTGTATTGACCGGGTCGCCCAAGATATTAAACTCACGGCGGGCACGAGGCGAACCGATTTCGGCGGCAAAGACTGCACCCTGATCGACCCCGATGCGGCAGCCAATGGGCACAGGTTGGCCAGCAGACAGGGGCGGTGCAAGTTGGCTAACGATTTGGCGAACTTCGAGGGCCATGTCTGCTGCCCGCAGCGCATCTTTGGGGTGGCTGCCCAGCGCTCCGAAGTAGATCAGCATGTCGGAGCCGAGGGAGTGATAGGTCACCTTTTGCAAAATGCCGCCGCGCGATCGCACGCTGGCATGGATCAGCGCAAAGGCTTGTGAATAGCGGCGTACCAGCAGATCCACCTCATCGACGGAGGCTAGATCGACGGCTTCGGGCAGCCCCATCAGGTTAATAAAGACCACGGTCGGCGTTGGAAAAGCAGGCGGGATCTGGCGCTGGGCAGCACATTCCACCAGCAGATTCAAAATCGGCGCAGGCAGATAGCTCGCTAGCGGCTCCACCAGACTCACAGATTTTTGAATCTCCTCGCTCAGACCGGGGATGCTGCGATCCATCAGCATCGGGGAAGCCATGCGGCGACGGGGCAACGTAATGTCATATTCTCCCAATTCCTCTGGGCTAAGCTGGTCAATCACTAGGCTGTGCTGGGCATCGAGCGGCTGGAGCGGAAATTCATTCCCCAGGCGATCGCCCACCTCCCGGCTCACACACACCCGGCCCACGTCGCTAGCCGACTCTGCCCGCTTTGCCTGCTGCACCGTCTTTCCCAGCAGCACTCGGCCCATGCGCTCCGGCGTGCCAATATCCGCCGTTAGAAATCGTCCAGAATGAATGCCAACCCGCATCTCTAGCGAAAACTGACCCTGGGGCATGTCCAGCGCGGTGAATTGAGTCATTGCCCGCTGCATTCGCAGACCCGCCCGCACCGCCTGTGCCGCATCGCTGCCCTCCCGCCCTGGCAAAAACTGCACCAACATGGCATCGCCCGTAAACTCCAGCAAATCGCCCCCCGACTTGCTGATAATTTCAATCATGCTAGAGAAATATTGATTAATCAGCGTCAACAGGGCTGTCGCGCCCTCCTGACCCGCATCCGCATTTGCCTCCAGCAGGGGGGTGAAGCCCGCCAGATCGGTAAACAGCAGCGTCCCTTCCTGCCAGCTATAGCGCAGTTCTCCGGGTAAAGGCGGCGCTTCGGACACCTGGCGGGGCATATAGTCATGCAACATCTGCTGCATCGTGCGTAGATGCTGAAACACCTGCATCAGCGTGTCGGCGGTGGGATCGACCCACAGTGCAGCATAGAGGCTGGCGGGCAGAAGCGGGCGCATTCGCTGCTCTAGGTCAACTAGCAGCTTGGGGAGTGAGTCAGGCGAAGAGGGAGACAGCATCAGCGGCTAACGAAAGGGGCCCAAGCTAGACAGGGCGCAAACCCTGAAGGAGTGCCAAAATGAGACATGCAACCTGAATAAGGCGTACAAAAATTTCCTAACCTTGAGAAAAACATAGGCGAAATTGGCGAGAAATTGGTGGCAAATTTGCTGACCTCTATTTGGACGATTGGGCGATTTTGCAGTACAGTTAGAGACTGTGAGTAAGTCAGCAGTTATCCCTCATGCTGATTTGCCTCCTTCCCCCCCACGCGGATGTGGCGGAATTGGTATACGCGCACGTTTGAGGGGCGTGTGGCTTTGCCTTGCGAGTTCGAGTCTCGCCATCCGCATTGAGTTTACAGGCGCTTGGCTCAGGCCTGGCATGTTGTTTATGTTGCTCCCTTGTCCATTGAGCGACTCAACCTGATTTATCTTTCTACGACAGGTTGAGGGCTGTCTCAGGCTCGTTTTTGATCTGGTGAATTTTGGGATGAATTCTGTTCTGACCCGTTGCGGCGGGTTACGGCAGAAAGTCTCTGCGGGCGATCGCCCAATATACAACCTCGCAGTTGTAATAAAAAGCGTCTTTTTCGTAGGTCATGCCGAGCTTTTGCATGACGCGCTGCGAAGCCCGGTTTTCGGGACGGGCGATCGCCACGATTCGCTCTAGCTCCAGCGTGTCAAACCCAAACTGGAGGCTGGCCCGTGCTGCTTCGGTGGCCAACCCCCGTCCCCAAAACGGGCGATCGAGCGCATAGCCCACTTCGATCTCCGGCGTGCTGTCCAGATAAATCAGCCCTGCCCGCCCAACAAACGCGCCCGTCCCTTTTTCTATCAGCTTCCACATGCCAAAGCCATGTGCTTGCCAGTGGGCCATCATGCGATGCAGCCCTGTCTGGGTTTCCTCCCGCGTGCGAACGCCATGCCCCACGTAACGCATCACGTCTGGTTTGGCATATAGCGCCGCCAGCGCATCCAAGTCATCGGGCTGAAACGGTTGTAGATAAAGCCGCTGTGTTTCTCGTTCAGGGGCGGAGTGGGGCATGGGTTGTAGGGTTGTATCGATTGAGGGAATGGAGAGTCATAGAGCGGTCATGGCGCGATCGCCCGCTGGATCAGCGCTTGCAAGCAGGCCGCCGCCGTGGTGAAGGTCTGGGTTCCCGATGCAGACTGCCACCAGCCCGTTGTCCTGTGGGGCGATCGCCACAGGTCTAGATGCGCCACGGCGGGTTCTGCATAAAAGCGATCGCCCCTTGCCGCAGCGGTGAGCAGGGTCAGGGGCACATCCAGCAGGGCCGAACTCCAGTCAGTAAAGTGATCGTGGCTGAGCCGATGGATGGGGAACTCGCCCGCCAGCGGCACACCCCAGCCGTCCAGCGCGATCAGCCCTTGCACGGTTCCACCCAGTGCTTGCCAGAGGGGAGCGATCGCCGCCAGACTCACGACCCCCGCACTAAAGCCAAGAAACAAGACTGGCGGTGCGGCCCAGGGTGCGCCTAGTCGATGTTGCAAAACACTCAGCCCGTGCAGCGGCGAATAGACGGGCTGGCGATCGCCCGGAATGATGCAAGTTCTTACCGTTTCCGCCCGATCCAGCACCACTGCCTCTAGAAAAGACGCAGTAAGCTGGGGCGAATGCACGCCCGGACACACCACGATCACAGTCGCCATCCCCTGCACCTCCGTCGCCCTTGCGCCTGCGTTTCTAGGACGATCGCCCCTCACTCCAATCATAGGGCGGGCATTGCGACTCCAGGGTTCGGTTCTAAAGCTAGGCTCTCTGGCGGTTTATCGATATCGTCTTAATAGGAGCATGAATACAAGAGCATGAGGCAACCAGACGCGATCGCCATTGCGTTGGGCAAGATTACGTCAGGAATGCTGCTAGAAAGAAGGGCCAGGAAGGGGGCCAGCGAGATGTGCCAGCGTGGGATACCGCGGGTATACTGCCTCTGTAGAACTTTTCTCGAACCTCGCCAGGGGCAATGGCAGCCGCCTTTCTACCTTACTGCTCTGCACTCACTGCTCTGCACTCATTGATATTGGAACCGTTTGTTTCCAGGACGCGCAGCCGTGCATAAGTGGTATCTACCCACCCTCAGTGAAGTCGTTGCCCAGGCAGAAAGCCCGGTGCGGCAGCCTGGCCCTGTGGCCCGGCAGCAGCTTAAGGCTGAGCGCGAGTGGTGGGGGGCGATCGCCGCGCTAAACCATCTGCTCCTAGAAACACTGCCCACGGACTCCAAGCCCCGCACCACAAAGGCAAAAGCCCACGCTTTGGTGCTGTCGGGGCCGCTGCCCGTGCTAGAAGTGCCCGATGTGGTGGCACGGGTCGCCACCTGGAATTTCACTGTAAACTCGCTAGAAACGGCATCTTGGCTACCCTTTCGCCTGTTGCCCTCGGCTCAACACCATGCCCCCCATGGCTCTACGGCGGCGACCGTGCCGCTCATGCCCAACGACCCGCTGGCGGCAGAGCAGTTTTGCTTGGTGCTAACGCCGACCTTTGGGCTGGTGATGGTGCTGGGTGAAGATTTGGAAGGCACGCCCGCCTTTATGCTGTCCTTTGACCCGGTGGTGGTGCGGGCGGCGTGGCAAGCGCTGCGGGCGAGGCTGCTGTTTATAGGCGCGGGGATTTTGGGACAAATCGAGCCGCTGGTCATCCAGTTTATGCCGTTCGATCCAAATCGTCCCGACGATTCTCCTACAGCGCTGCCCGACTATCGACTGGTTTCCCGCTTCAATCGGCTGATGCTCGACTTTTTGCCAGAGCCGCTGGAGTGGGAGGCCCATCCCAACTCGCTGCCAACTGCGGGCGATCGCCCCAATGCCCCAGAAGAGGCGGCCGAAGCCGTTGAGGTGTCGCCCTTGCACTGGCTCCACGATGGCGAGGCGATCGCCCTAGGCTTGCAGCAGTCGAACTCGACCCATGGCAAAAAATCCGCTCGCAAGGGCCAGGCAGAAGCGGATGATCTGCTGAGTGCCAAGAGCGAACACCTGGATATGGAACTCTTGCAGGCGATCGCCCACGAGGTTCGCACGCCGCTAACCACCATTCGCACCCTGACGCGGCTCCTGCTCAAGCGCAAAGACCTCAGCCCCGACGTGCTAAAGCGCCTGCAAATCATCGACCAGGAATGCACCGAACAAATCGATCGGTTCAACCTGATTTTCCGAGCCGCAGAACTGGAAACGGCTCCGGTCAAGCATCCGCTGATGCCGCTGGCCCCGGTGTCCCTAGCGCAGGTGTTTGAGCAAAACGTGTCCCGGTGGAAGCAGCTTGCCAACCAGCGCAGCTTGACGCTCAAGGTCGAACTGCCCCAAAAGCTGCCGAATGTCGTCACCGATCCCAACTTATTTGATCAGGTTTTGACCGGGCTGATCGACCGACTCACGCAAACCCTCGCACCGGGTAGCGAAATTCGCCTCCAGGTCGAGCTAGCCGGACACCAACTCAAGCTCCAGTTTGAGGCAGAACAGCCGACAGTTGACCCGTCCGGGGCGAGTTTAGGCTTTGTGCCGCCGCTCAAATCGCTGGGGCAACTGCTGATGTTTCAGCCGGAAACAGGCAGCCTCAGCCTCAGCCTAGCGGTAACCAAAAACCTGTTTCAAGCGCTGGGCGGCAAGCTGATAGTGAAACAGCGACCGCAGCGCGGCGAAGTGCTGACGGTGTTTCTGCCGCTAGAGTCGAGATAGCCAGGAGCCTGGAATGGCTAAACTGGAATGGCTAAACAAAATTGGAATGGCTAAAACTGATGCTAAAAGGACTATAAAGCCGCGGATTAAAGCCGCGGCTTTATAGTCCGAAATCGGCAATCTAAAATCCACAACCGCTGTCGCACAGGAAATCTCAAAAGAGACAGCAACAAAAACAGCAACAAAAAGAGGGACGTGCTGTATGCACATCCCCTCAGGGAGTCAAGATATATCTCTAAAGTATGTAATTGGTTCCAGGGATGTCCTCTGTCTCAAGAGGTAAATAGAGGTAAATCTCATTTTCAGGAACGGGCTGTTTGAGTTCCATCAAGGTTGCAAGTGGCGCTGCGAAGGCTAGAGCCTGATTTGCTTTAGCCCGCTGCGGGGGTCAAAGGTGCGGATATCGCGAATTTTTTCGTAGTATTCTCGTTCGCGAGGGCTGAGATCCTTAGGCGGCACAATGACAATCTTTACCAACTGGTCGCCGCGCCCGCCCTTGGGGTTGATCCAGCCTTTGCCCCGCAGCCGCAGCGTTTGCCCAGAGCGGATTCCGGCGGGCACGTTCATGGTCACCAGTCCGTCTGGTGTGGGCACGTCAATGGCGGTTCCCAGCACAGCTTCGTCGGGGGCGATCGCCACTTCGCACACTAGGTTGTCATCCTCAAACCGGAAAAACGGGTGGGGCTGGATGTCGATTTTGAGATACAAATCCCCCCGCTGACGGCTGTAGGGATTCATCTGCCCCTTGCCCCGCACGCGAATCTTGCTGCCCGGTTTGGCTCCGGGCGGAATCCGCACTTCGATTTCTTCGTTGCCTAAAATCAGGCGTTTTTGTACGCCCTTAAACGCTTCCGAAAGCGTCATGCTGAGGTTGGCTTCCAAATCGCCGCCTGCGCTGGTCGGTGGTTCGCCAAAGCCGCCGAAGCCGCCAAAGCCGCCAAAGCTACCGGGTGGAGTGCCAGGGCGATAGCCATAGCCGCGATCGCCCCCCGGAACCCCGCCCGCAAACCGACCCAATAGCTCGTTGATAAAGTCGTCAAAGCTGCCGTATTGGCTAAAGTCAAACCCGCCAAAGTCGCCCGGTGTGCCGCCGCCAAAGCCTTCAGCCTGCTTCCAATATTGCCCAAACTGGTCATATTTGCGGCGCTTGTCTGGGTCAGACAGCACCTCATAGGCTTCGTTGATTTCCTTAAAGCGAGCCTCGGCTGCCGCGTTGCCAGGATTCATATCAGGGTGATATTTCCGCGCCAGTTTGCGATAGGCCTGCTTGAGTTCGTCGGCGCTGGCGCTTTTGCTGATTCCAAGGATGGCGTAGTAGTCTTTGAAGTCCTGAGCAGCCATCGGGTCATCACCTATTCTGAATTGCTTGAATTGCTTGAATTGCTCGAATTGCTTGAACTAATGGAACGGCTCGAATCGCTCTCACCAACCGAGGGCTTAAGTGGATTGATGAGAGATCCGCATTGGGGTTGACACAACACGTCTACTCCAACCCTACCAAAGCTTCAAGAGAATTGGGGGTGTGGTTTCCCAAACCGAGCCGAATCCCAGGTTGTAGGGTCTGGACAAAAGTTCGAAGGCAGATGGATCAAGGTATCGAAACCATCGCTGAGGCTGGGTGGCGCTCCGGTTAGGCGGCGGTGCATCTGCTCGATGATGGCTTCAGGAACCTGGCGATCGCGCTTGCGGTTTCGCTCCAGACACAGCGCCAGCGGCACATCCAGCCATAGCCCCGTAATCTGCCGAAAGCCACAGCGCCGCCCCAGTTGCACGACCTCCCGCCGCTGCCGCTGCGATGCATTCGTTGCGTCATAGAGCGCATGGGAGATTTCGTCAGAAGGTGCCTCGGTTGGCGGCTTTGCAGCGTCAGAGCGCCGCCTGATTACAGGCTGCCCCGAACGAACCCCCGTCACGGCTCGAAAAGCCCGCTCCACTTCTTGCCAGATGAGCGGCCAGGGGCCCTGCGTCGCCTCGTCGCCAAACAGTTGCTCCCGGATCGCATCGGTAGATACCAGTCGCCAGCCATCATCATTCCAGCCGTAATTGTTCAGCAAAATCTGCGCCAGCGTAGACTTCCCGCTGCCCGGCAGACCAATCAGAACGATCAGATGACAGGCGTTTGGAGGCGGGACAGATGCAGCTTGTTCCACATCCCCAACTCTTGGTCTTTCAGGTATTGATCCTAAGCGCTAACCCCTCAGAAACTCCTTACAGAAACCCCTTAGATCACCGTGCCATCTGGAATCGTCGCGCCCTTGAGAACGACGACAATGCCATTACGGATATAGAAGCCGTATTCTTCACGAGCGGCTTCTTCAACGTGATCCTTGTTGAGAATCTTGACATCGCAGCCGATGCAGGCGTTCTTGTCAATGATCGCCCCGCGAATGGTGGTGTTTGCACCGATGCCAAGGGGCACTTTGCCCTTGTCACAGTTGTTCGAGCGCTCGGCCAGGGGCTGATAAAAGTCTGACCCCATGATCAGCGTGTCTTGCACCACGCAGCCCGACTCGATGCGCGTGCGAATGCCCAGCACAGAGTGATGCACCTGACAGTTCTTCAGAATGCAGCCTTCGCCGATCATCGACTCGGTAATGGTGCAGTCGAGCAGTTTGCTGGGGGGGAGCGATCGCCCGCGAGTGTAGATCGGAGCCTTTTCATCGTAGAAGCTAAAGGGCGGATGGGGCTGCTGCGTCAGCGCTAGATTAGCATCATAAAACGAGCGAATAGTTCCAATATCCTCCCAATAGCCGTTAAAGAGATAGGCTTGCAGGTTGTAGTCCTTGGCGGAGGAGGGAATGATTTCTTTGCCAAAGTCGGTCTGTTCGGGCGATCGCCGCAGCAGGTCAAACATTACCTGCTTTTCAAACACATAGATGCCCATCGACGCAATGTAGGGCTTGAGCTTTGCCTCTTCCGGGGTCAGCCCCAGCACAGTGGTATCTACCTGCATCTGCTTCAGCGCGTCACCCTTGGGCTTTTCATAAAAATCAATGATGCGCCCATCATGATTGATTTTCATCAGGCCAAAATCTGATGCCCGCTCACCATCCATCGGCAGCACCGAGATGGTGATGTCAGCCTTCGTTTCCCGGTGGCGCTCCACAAAATCGCTGTAGTCCATGCGATAGAGGTGATCGCCAGAGAGAATCAGGTATTGATCGACATCATAATCCTGGAACATCCAGAGATATTGCCGCACCGCGTCGGCCGTGCCCTGAAACCAGTTGGGGTTTTCAGGAGTCTGCTGGGCTGCCAGCACCTCCACAAAGCCTTCGTGAAAGCCGGAAAAACTGTAGGTGCGGGAGATGTGGCGATTGAGCGACGCTGAGTTGAACTGCGTCAAGACGAAAATCTTGTAGATGTCGGAATTAATACAGTTACTAACTGGAATATCAATCAAGCGATACTTGCCCGCCAGCGGCACGGCTGGCTTGGCTCTTAGCTTTGTGAGTGGATACAGGCGGGTGCCAGCACCGCCACCCAGAATAATCGCTAATACCCTTTTCACAATGACCTCTTAACCGCCGTTTAACGCCTGTTTGATCCCCACGTTTAGTGTGATGCGACATGCGATCCTTTGCAAGGGGATCGGGGTAAAGAATCGAGACTTTTTTTATCCTCTAAAAGGCGGATGTTTGAAGCAGAGAGTCTAGACCTCTTTGACTGACAAAACATTGACCGCTGGCGGCTGGAAGCCGCGCCTACACAGGCGAAACCTGCCTACGCGGGTTTTGGGTCAGGGTCGAGAGTCGGCGAAGGCCGACTTCATTGATATGGCAGCATTGATATAGCAGCGGTTTCAACCGCCTGGTGCCCAGGTTTTGTCAGTCAATCAGGAGTCTAGACCTAATCAGCATCCTGACCCCTGTCTACCCGCCACTGTCGATTGCGTGGAGTCGATTGCGCGGGGTCGATTGCGCGGGATTCCCTTGGTTCGGGTCGATTGCGCTAGTTTGCTTGGTTCGGATCGCTAGCCTCGGAGCGATTTCTCTAGAGCATCAGAGCGATCGCTCTGGATCAAACGACGGTTCTCAGCAAGAAGGGCAGGATCACTTCGTTGACCTTATCAGGCCAGTCAATTTGCGGGTAATGCCCCACGTCTGGCAACTGGGTCAGTTCTGCCTGTGGGGTCGCTTGCACAAACGCCTCGGCCAGGCTGAGCGGCAGCCAGCGATCGCGCATTCCCCAGCCCACCAGAATCGGCTTCATCCAGCTTTGAAACCCCTGCTCAATTTCGGCAGTCGTCTGAGACAGGCGCAGATTTTGCACCGCCGCAAACAGAGCCCGACCCGCATCCGAGCTTTTCAAAAAGGGGCGGCGATATACATCCAAATCTTCGTCTTTAACGACATAGCCACCGCCGCCTTCCAGCGTGCGATCCACCAGCAGTGGATCTTGCGTGAACATTTCACCCGCCAGCGGTAGTCCCAACTGCTGCATTTTCCAGGGGAGTTTGGCGCGGCTAGTCAGGGGCGAGTTCAAGATGACCAGCCGCTCAATCTGGTCTGGATGGCGTAGCGCGTATTGCAGCCCCACAGAGCCGATAAAACCTTGTACTACTAGAGAGCAGCGATCGATCCTTAGTTTGGTAAGAAACATTTCCAATGCGGTGACATAGGCATCGGGCGTGTAGGCAAAGGTGCGACGGTCTGGCTTGGCCGAGGAGCCAAAACCAATCCAGTCGGGGGCGATCGCCCCAAATCCCCGCTCTGCCAGCGCCAGCATCACGCCACGCCAGCTATAGCTCGTTGCGGGCAACCCGTGCAGCAGCACAACAGGCATCCGGTTGCGGACTGCGTCTCCTTCTACGATTCGATAAAACCATTCGAGTTGCCCACAGGTCAGCGTTTTCTCCTGCACCGCCATGACGTTCTCCTTCGCTCCAGAAAAGCAGGTGGGATGAGCTTACCGCTGCGGGGGATCACAGGACAAGCCGCCGCAGGAGAACTGTACGGAGGACTACAGAGAGAACCATGCTTAGAACACGGAGAGAAATGGGCGATCGCAATGGGGGCGATCGCAATGGGATTGATACTAGCCGCCTTGCTTCTAAAGACAGGCAATCAGCCAATCGATTTCGTTAGGTTCGTCAGGCAGGCGAGTCCAGCAAGCGGAGATTACTGCTTCAGAAGCTATCTCGATGCACGGTTCCTGCAAGCAGGTTTCTGATTGCAAACCTTAGGCTGCCTACTGCTCTGCCAGAGATGCCCAAACGGCTCTAATTCGGTTTGCCTTCAAGCCCTGTCAAAAAAGTTGGTTCCAAACCTGTTATTTGATATAAACTCATCGTCTATATAGGTGGCTCAGTAGATAGCTCATCTATAGATACAGCTACTGAAGATACGGCTACTGACAAGCAACGGTTTGGCTAAACATTCAGTCGCAATCGGACGGTGAAATCGCTCCAGCGCCAGAGTGAAATGAGCTTTCCCGAACAGTGATAAAAAATGTATGGTTTTATCTATCTCGTTGTAACATGGGGGCAAGCTACAGTGTTTCTGAGGCAAGTCTAAAACCAGTGAAGGATTGGAATTAGTCTGATCCTTTTACAGGGCATAAAGGGTATGCTTCAGCTATCAAGCAGATGCTGTAAACGCTGTGAAGTCAAAAGCCAGAGCAATGTTCTGAATAGCAGTTCCAGATAAATGGAGTCTTCGGCTAGACCAGGCGCAATGTTTCTGAGTCGCTCGTTTTAGAGTTTAGGTGAATGAGTAGAAAAAAGAAGATCGAGCCACTGACAGGAGAATCTCTGTTGGCTAAGGTAAAGCAACTGGAAAACCTTACCAAAGAGGAAAAGGCGAGGGAGTGCGGATACTACACCGTTACCAAAAATGGTGTAGAGCGAGTCAATATGATGAAATTCCTGAATGCGTTGATTGACGCTGAGGGAATTGAGCTAGACAGCAAATCTGCGGCAAATGGACGCGGCGGACGCAGCGCCAGCTATCGCATCACAGTACAGTCCAACGGCAACTTGCTGATTGGATCTGCCTATACCAAGCAGATGAATTTGCAGCCAGGAGACGAGTTTGAGATTTCTCTTGGACGAAAGCATATTCGCCTGAAACAAGTCGATGAAGATGACGCGGCTGAAGATTAGTCGTTAGAGGATTAGTCATTAAAGATAGCCGAGCGCGAATTGATCAGGATTCCCTGACCAAGAACTTCTTGTCATGAATCCCAGGATGAGAATGTCCCCTGTCGGCGACTCTTTTGTGTTGGCTATGTTGGCTATTCAATCGACAAGGGATTGAATAGCCAAGGTTCGTCAAGACGCTCTGACCACTCTAACCAATTGTCTGTGTCAATGCACTGATTAAATGCACTGATTAACGGACAAAGCTCTTGCAATCTTGAACCGCGCTCCTGGGTCGGGTTAGCGTCAGCGTAGCCCAACCGAATTTAAGTTGGTACTGGGTTTGACGTTGTTCAA
>JBDNCP010000089.1:0-20647 GCA_046719575.1 Cyanobacteriota bacterium | reverse complement strand
AGAGAAGAGAGAAGAGAGAAGAACGAAGAACGAAAAACGAAAAGAGAAAAGGGAAAGCAGGTCTTGGTCAGGATCTCTTCGTTCTTCCTTCTTCGTTCTTCGTTTTTCGTTCTTCGCTTTTCTCTTCTCCGCTGCTTGCCAGCGCGATCGCCCTCGGAAAAATGCGATGCTCCTGCACCTGAATCCGTTGGTGTAGCGTGTCGGGCGTGTCGTCGGGCAACACGGGCACGGCGGCTTGCATGATAATTGGGCCGCTGTCTACTTCCAAGCGGACATAGTGGACGGTGCAGCCCGTCACCTTGACCCCGGCGGCGAGGGCTTGCTCAACGGCGCGGGCCCCCGGAAAGCTGGGCAGCAGGCTGGGGTGCAGGTTCAAGATGCGATCGGGAAAGGCGTTGATCAGCACGTCCGTCACCACGCGCATCCAGCCCGCCATGATCACCCACTCCACCTCATAGCGCCTGAGCTGGTCGATGATCGCCTGATCGAGCGCCTCGCGGCTGGCAAACTGGCGATGGTTTAGCAGTTCTGCGGCGATGCCCAGACGCTCGGCCCGTGCTGCTGCCTTCGCCTGAGGATTGTTGTAAATCATCACCTGGATCTGGGCGTTGAGCTGGCGCTGGGCAATGGCCTGGGCGATCGCCTCAAAGTTTGACCCGCTGCCGGAGGCCAGCACCCCCAGCCGCAGCGGTGCGCCTGCAAAGTGGCGCTGCCACACGTCGGGCGGAACCTCCGGCGAGAGAAATCCGGGGGCGGTGGTGGAGTCGGTCGGGTCTGGCGCTGCGAAGTCGGGTAAGGAATTGGGGTGCTGCATTCTGTCCCTAGCTCCAGCCTTGGGCGATCGCCTGATAGCCAATCAGCTTGTAGACCAGCTTGGCGGCAGTAAATTCCGACACCACCGACTCGCTGACGGGCGCAAGCTCCATAATGTCTGCGCCGAGGACGTGGTGCTGCTCAAACACCGACCGCAAATAGCCCAGCAGGGAATACCAGTTCAGCCCGCCGGGTTCGGGCGTGCCCACGCCGGGGATCAGCGTCGGGTCGATGCCATCCAGGTCGATCGTCAAAAAGACATTGCGGGTGGAAATGGCGGCCAGCGCCCGCTCGGCCCAGTCGGGTTGCGTGGCGATTTCTCGCGCCCGAAACACCGTCAGGTTCTTTTCTTTAATCAAATCTGCTTCTTCTTTGCAAATGCTACGGATGCCGATTTGCACCGTGGGAATGCCCAGGTCTACCACCCGGCGCATGATGCAAGCGTGATTGTGGATCGAGCCTTCGTATTCGTGGCGCAGGTCGCCGTGGGCATCGATCTGCACGACGGTAAAGGGTTCTGTTGCCACTGCGTGATAGGCCTTCACCAGCCCCGTAGTAATGCTATGTTCGCCGCCCAGCCCGATAACAAACTTGCCGTCGGCAATCAGCTTGGCGGTGGTTTCTTCTGTTACCTTCAGCATTTCTTCGGCAGACACCGGGCCGCTGCGCGTGTCGGCGATCGCCCCGTGGGTATACACGCCGACGGGCCACAGCTCGCGCTCTAGCTCCTCGTCGTAGTATTCCACCTGATGCGACGCTTCCAAAATCGCCGCCGGGCCGTGTTCACAGCCTTTGCGATAGGTCGTCGTCGCCTCGTAGGGAATCGGCAAAATCACAACCCGCGCCGCGTCATAGTCGGCGGCAACTTCTTCGCCCAAAAAGGGCAACTCGGCGATCGGCGTAGTGGTCAACATGGGCAAATGTCCTGAACGGCAGCAGTTATAAATTCTGACACACTTGCAAGGGCAATCCGATGTTCTGGCCTTCTTGGCAAGGAAGAGGGAAGAGGGAAGAAGGAAGAGCGAAGAGCGAAGAGCGAAGAGCGAAGAAGGAAGAACTTGCAAGGGCAATCCGATGTTCTCGCATCCTTGGCTAGCGCGATAAACGTTAAACAGAACTGCACGGCTAGATCCCCCTAAATCCCCCTTGGCAAGGGGGACTTTTGGAGCGGATCGGTTCCCCCCTTGTCAAGGGGGGCTAGGGGGGATCTGGCTCGCAGGCTTCAAGCTCCTAAGTCCTGTTAAGCTGATGGGGCTAAACGCTTATCTGCAATTTGCCGCTATATTTGCCGCTACGGGTTGCATCATGTCCACCGTCATCTATCTCCAGAGTCCTCAGGCCATCCGCGATCGCACTCAGCAGTTGTTTGAGCTTGCCCACGCCGACAAGCTGACGCACTTTCGCTATCGGGGCGATCGCCTCCAGCCCACGGCCGACTACGTGCTTCAGGTCATGCGAGAAAACTATCCCGACCTGAACGTGCCGTTTCATAGCCGCTGGCGACACTTCAGCGTCGGCGGCATCGATCGCGCTGCCCAGTTGCAAACGCGGCTGGCTGGGCTTGATCCCGTGGCTCAGGCGCGGGCAAAGTTTGACTTGGTGATCCTCAGCGTGTTGCTGGATGCGGGCGCGGGCGCGGCGTGGCGCTATGCCGAAGCCAGCAGCGGCCAAATCTTTCAGCGGTCGGAGGGGCTGGCGGTGGCGAGTTTCTGGATGTTTTGCGAAGGGGCATTTTCGGGCGATCGCACGTCTCCTCTCCAGGCAACCGCCGCCGCTCTCCAGCAAATCACCGAGTCCGACCTCGCTCAGTCCTTCCAGGTTACGGATGCAAACCCACTGGTGGGGCTGTCGGGTCGCGTCGCCCTGCTGCAACAGCTAGGCCACACCCTCACCCAAAAGCCGGAATTTTTCGGCAGTCAAACCCCGCGACCCGGCAACCTGGTCGATTATCTGCTGACGCAGGCCGAGAATCGGCAGTTGCCTGCGCCTACAGTGCTGCGAGCCGTCTTGCAAGGGCTGGGCGACATCTGGCCCGGCCGCATCACGCTGGAGGGCGTAAACCTGGGCGATGTCTGGCCGCACTCTGCCCTGCCCGATACTGAGCCGGGGGCAAACCTCGTTCCGTTTCACAAGCTGTCGCAGTGGCTCACCTATTCTCTGCTGGAGCCGCTGCAAGACCTGGGGCTAGAAATCACGCAGCTTGATCAGCTTACGGGTTTGGCAGAATATCGCAACGGCGGGCTATGCGTGGATTTGGGGCTGCTGGAGCCAAAGTACGACGATGTGCTGCGCGGGCCGCATCTGCCCAGTTCTGAGGTGATTGTGGAATGGCGATCGCTCACCGTCGCCTTGCTCGACCTCATTGCAACTGCCATTCGCCGCGAACTCAGCCTCAGCGCCACCGAGTTGCCGCTGGTGAAAGTGCTAGAAGGCGGCACCTGGGCGGCCGGCCGAAAAATCGCCGCCGAACTGCGTCCGGGCGGCGATCCTCCAATTGCCATTCAAAGTGACGGAACCGTGTTTTGAAGAACGAAGAGAGAAGAACGAAGAGAGAAGAACGAAGAATGAAGAGAGAAGAACGAAACCTTTTCTTTTTTTCTTTCTTCTTTTTTCGTTTTTCCTTTTTCTCTCCTAATTCACCCGATCAACCTTGCAGGTGTTGAGAATGCGCTGGTCGTTTTCGCTCAGCGTCGAGAGCGGGTGAAACCCTTCTAGGCTCAGAGGGGCGATCGCCTCTCCACCCGTCGTCGCCACCGACGCATTGCTTTGCAGCGCCACCGAATAAGGATGCACCGTCTGCTCGTAAGAATCAATCACGTTCAGCGCCAACGCTTGGGCCTGCACCTCGCCATAAAAGCAATCAAAGGACGAGTGGGGCATATAGAACGCGCCCACCACCCGATTTTCGGTCACTTCAAACACCATATAGGCAGAGCCAAGCTGGTTGGGTTGCTGCGACTGTCCGTAGAGGTAAACGCCATTCGGGAACCGCTGGCTAATAGCTCCTTCCAAACGGGCTACTGTTGCAGCATTGGTTTCTACTGACCGTGATGCCTCAATACCATGTGCTGGAGCAAACGCCGCAGCCGCCAATCCCAGGGTGAGCAGCAGCGCCGTGAAGGGCTTTTCAAGACGATTCCAAAGGGACTGCGACGTTTGAGGGAAACAGTTGATCGAGCTTTGCATTGCAGTCCTCTCCTTCACAAAACTAAAGATTACATAGAAGATTTACAGTTAGAAATTTGCTCTATATTTCGCTGCTTATTTTGCTTTCTATATAGAGCTTACGAGCTTCGATCTAACACTTTGGATGAGCTTCATAACTCTTGAAGAAAAGGGGGCTAATTCGAGAGTTTGAAACGTCCATCGTCTCTCTGAGCAGCTACACCATCAAGGACTCAAATTCCAGATTTTGCCTCTAAAAATCACGAAACTTTTCAGCAAAGTTCGCCGATGAACATTTTTGAGAAGCTGTTTCGGGAGTCATGAACGAAACCCAGCTCATCCCACAGAATAATGAGATTGAGCCTGGGAATGAGATAACGAAAACTGCGCGTAACCCTGCCAGAGAATCTGAACCGCTATGGCTTTACTTTATAGAGCGAGAGGAGGGAACAAATCACCCGATTCGCTCACCCAAGCAGGTGATCTTAATCACCGCTTGTTGGGGCATCCTTGCAGCAAAAAACTGATGACCCTGAGGCAATACAGAAGGTTTGGAAAAACGACTTTCCCTTCTGAACCTCACATCATCACCTATTAAATAGAGGTGGAGGGGTTATGCACCTCTCCACCTCTATTCATCCCATGCATCCAGTTAGACAAACACGAAGTTGGGACAGTTTGACGAACTGGCTAGAATTAACTGGCCAAATATCCACGAACGTTGACTTTGCGTCGCCGCAGATGATCTAGCGCCTGCCGCTCAAGCTGGCGTACCCGCTCACGGCTGATGTTCATCCGCTGTCCCACTTTGGCCAGCGATAGCTCGTTGCCGTCTTCTAGCCCAAAGCGCAGCACCAGCACCTCCCGCTGCTGGGGCGTTAGCTCTGCCAGCAGGTTTTGGATGTCTTGCCGCAGCGACTCTTGCACCGTGAAGGTTTCAGGCGATGCGCCGTCGTCTTCTAGCAGGTCTTGCAGTTCGGTGTCTTGGTTGTCGCCAACTTTTAGATCCAGCGACACGGGCTGCCGCGCCATCAGCAGAAACTCGCGGATTTGTCCTGGCTCTAGCTCCAGCGCTGCGGCGATGTCGGCAGGTGTGGGCGCACGACCCAATTCCTGCGTCAGTTCGCGCTGCACTTTTTTGATCTTGTTGAGCTTTTCGGTGATGTGGATGGGCAGGCGGATGGTGCGGGCTTGCTGGGCGATCGCCCGTGTGATGGCCTGCCGAATCCACCAGTACGCATAGGTCGAGAACTTGTAGCCCCGCGTGGGATCAAACTTCTCCACGCCGCGCTCCAGACCCAGCGTTCCTTCCTGAATCAGGTCGAGAAACTCCAGGTTGCGCTTTTGGTATTTTTTGGCGATCGCCACCACCAGGCGCAAGTTCGCCTCGATCATCTTTTGCTTGGCCCGCTGACCCACCCGCAGGGCTTGGTTCAGCTCAGCTTCCGTCAGGTTGACCTGGGCTGCCCACTCCGCCTGCGAAGGCTCCCGCTCTAGCTTGTTGGCCAGAGCCTCCTTCGCCTCCAAGAGCGCCATCATCTGCTGCACCTGCTTGCCATAGATAATCTCTTGCTCATGGGTCAGCAGCGGCACCCGACCAATTTCGTGCAAATAGGTTCGCACCATATCTGCGGTAAACAGCGGTTTCGTCGTTTTAGCTGTGGTGTTTGCGGTTGCCATGAATGCGAGACTCCGTTGAACAATCTTGAACCGAACAGGAAACGTAAACGAGAGGGGCAGACGCTCGACCAGCCACAGAGAGACTCACTTGTGAGCCAGCTTCTAGTACAGTTCCTAGATAGGAAAACTGCCTTAGAAGGAGGCTTGATTGTGTCCACCAAAGAACTCAGTGGAGCAACGTTGGGGCTGGTGAACAAGTCCAAAGTAGAACTGAAGTAGAAATTGAAAATCCGAACGAAAGAAGCGACGCTCAGACGAAAACAGGTGAGGCAAAAACAGGTGAAAGCTCTAAACCCTTGCCTAGGTGCGTCTCTCTGGACGACTCCCCTTCAACCAACCTAGGGCAGCTTAAAAACAGCTTGAGCGCGAATTGAATGTAGATATTACTACGACTCGCAGCATTCTTCAGGAAAGTAGTAACCCTTTCTTAAGACCAATACCCTTGACAGTCAATACGATGGCCAAAGCGTTAGCAGATTGGGCGTAGCGTTGAAGGCCATGGCGAAAAGCCCAAAAACGAAGTGAACGAGAGGCGAGATACAAAAGTGAAGTCGTTATGAGTTCACACTTGTAATGGAAATTATAATATAAGTTTAAGCGTTCGTAAAGGGCTGAGCATTCATCCAAATGGGTGAACTTTTCAGGTAAACAAGGAGAGGACTAAGCGGCGCTTTCAGGTGAAGATTCTGGTGAAGAATTGCAAGAGCCTTTGACATTCACAAAAGACGAAGAAATCAAAACAAATGTTCACCGTGTTTCCCTATCATCTAGCGACTGACAGAGGAATCAGGTTCGGCTAGTACGGGGGGAAAACCGAACTCATTAGATAGGGTCGGATTGGCAGGTGGCAGCGTAGATCAGTAGATCTAGATTGGGCAAACACTGAAGTCATGCCCATCCTGTACAAGTCGGATTGGCAGGTGGCAGCGTAGATCAGTAGATCATCGGTAGATCAATAGATAAAAAGAGACAAAAAAGATAATTTTTTATGGGGTGATTCTCATGGTGGATGCTGTAACTCAGGCAACAGGTGAACCCAAAACGGCGATCGCCCTCCCGCCATCCCTGGGCGAAAAGCGCGTTACGCTGCACGGGCTGACGTGGGACGGCTATCTGCAAATTCTGGATGCCCTGCCTCAGAGCCGCGCCGCCCGCCTCACCTACGACCAGGGAATGCTCGAAATCACTATGCCACTGGAAGACCACGAATTTGCACTACGGCTGATTGAGCGTTTCATCATCATTCTGGTCGTGGAACTGGGCATGAAGATCAAGACGATGGGTTCCACCACCATGAACCGGGAAGATCTAAGGCGGGGATCAGAACCCGACTGCGCCTACTACATTCAGCATCAGCCGCAGGTCGCTGGACGCAACGTAGACTTCGCCACCGACCCACCGCCCGACCTCGTGGTGGAAGTCGATATCACCCACACCGACATCAACAAGAATCGCTTTTATGCCAGCCTCGGCGTGCCAGAGTTTTGGCGATACAACGGGCGCGAGTGGCGAATTTATCAACTGCAAGCGGGCGAATATGTAGAACTCAGCCACAGTCCTACCTTTGGCTGGGTTGAAAAAGACGACCTCTATCGCTTTTTGGAGCAGGCACAGCAGGACGAGGTGGAAGCAGAACTGGCGCTGCGGGCCTGGGCGAAAGAGAAGGTAGCCGCGCTACGGTCAGAAGCCTAAATCAGCCTTGGCCGCTTCAGAGACGCGAAACACGGCTGCATCCGGCATTTCGTCCCAGGCGGTTTCGCCAATTTCTGCATAAAACGTTTCGTCGTAGGGTCGGGTGCGGACGACGACGGGCATAGGCACAGCATGACCCAAAATCAGCGCTTGCTGCTTGGAGTCGAGCTTCGCCAAGACTGACCGCAGCGCCTGCCCGCCCGACACGCCCGTAAAGATTGCGTCGATGTCTTTCTCGTCATTCAGCAGTGCCGTGATGCGCGTGCCGATTTGCGACATCACTTCGTTGTCGATGCCCGACGGGCGCTGATCGACCACCAGCAGCGTCACGAAATACTTCCGCATTTCGCGGGCGATCGTACCAAAGATGGTCTGCCGGACGGTGGACGGATCGAGGAATCGGTGCGCCTCTTCGATGGTGATGACAAGCTGATGGGGGCGATCGCCCGGATTTTTGGTCTGCAAAAAGCGCTCCGCCTTCAGCACATAGCTGGCATGAATGCGCCGCGCAATGATGTTTGTCGCCAGCATATAGGACAGCATGTTCGACTGGGAGCCAAACTCCACTACCACATGCTTGCCCGACTCCAGCGCTTCTAGCACTTGGTTCACATAGTTATGCGGACACACCGGCCGCAGATATTTCAAATCATCCAGCCGGGTCAGCTTGCGCTGGAGCGCCATAATCGACGCTGGGCTGCCCATTTTCACCTGGCAAAATTCCTGAATCTCCTCGTTGCTCATGGACAGCAGGCGAGAAATCCAGGATTTGCCAAACTCATTGCGGAGAATAATCGCGTTTTCTAGCGCCGCCTCCGACAAGTTCAGTTCGCCGCGCACCAGCGCCAGGTCTTCCACCTCGATCTGGTCGTAGCTGATGAATAGCTCCTGGGCATCGCGCACGCCGCGCCGCTGAGTCGATTGGGGGTCGAGCGTGAAGATTTTTACCTGACCGGGAAACAACTGTCGCAGCCCTTTTACCATCGACACGCGAGATTTGGAACCGCCCTCGCTGGTCGCTTCCCAGCCATATTCCGAGTGCATGTCGAAAATTAGGTTCACCGCTGCCCGCTTGCGGATGATGCCCGACAGCAGCAGCCGCGTCAGAAACGACTTGCCCGTGCCCGACTTGCCAAACACGCCGTTGCTGCGCTCCACAAACCGATCCAGATCAATGCAAATGGGCACGTCCATATCGATCGGCTGCCCCACCGAAAAGTTGCGCCGATGCGGATCATCTTCCCAGCCAAAGACGGCGCGAAAGTCGCGATCGCTCGCGTCAAACACCTGGCTAAAGTGGCTGGGAATGGTCTTGACGGGCAATAGTTCGATGGCGCTGGTGTTGGCCTGGGGAGTTTGGGTTTTGGAGTTTGGGTTTTGGAGTTTGGATGGGGCGCTCTGTTCATCTGTCGGCGTGAACATCAGCATCGGCGACAGGTTGATGGTGCCGTAGGTGCCGCTGCCCGCCAGGACTTCGTGCAAAAAGGTGTTGCTGGGATCGGGCGGATTGGCCACAATGCGCGGGTTGGACGTGCCCAGAGAGACATCCGTGAGCATACAAAAGAAGCGCGATCGCCGCCCCTGCACCACCAGAAACTTGCCCACGCGCATATCTTCGACTGACACATCTGCGTGCAGCCGCACCTCTAGCCCCTGGCTGAGGGAGCCTTGAATCACAGACCCCAAGGGATGTTCTAGTTCCATACTCCAATTCCGTAACCCGTTCGCGTCAGCATTCACGCCTGGTTAATTTGCAGATTATTTGCAGGGATATTTGCAGATTATTTGCAGGGATATTTGCAGATTATTTGCAAGCTGTTGCGGGTATGTGCCAAGTCGCTGATTTTCATAATACATACGTTCTTAATGCCATAATACACACGTTCTTGCGATTTTCTATGGTACATATGTTTTGTCATGCAAGCGATACCCAAATCGTTTGCATGGGAATGCTTTGGGGTGTCGGGGTCGGTTATTAGTCTTTGGTAATGTTTCGTTTTGCCAAGCGGAGTGTTATCAGGTCCCCCGCTGTGGTTAATAATGAACGATTAGATTCTCTTTGGATTCTCTGCTGTTTATCGCTGTTAGGAATTGCTATGACTTCTAAATCCAAACCCGCCAGCAAACCCCCTTATACCTTCCGCGCCGGTTGGGCGCTGCTGCTGCTCGGTATTAACTTTGTGGTCGCGGCTTACTACTTCGGCATTTTGAAGTAACTCCAGAAGCAACCCCATCAGAAAGTTTTGCCCCGTGTCCCTGTCGTCCCCCTGTCCTGTGGGCTGGCAGCACGATGAGGGCCCATCAGGATCTATCTAGAACCTGTTTCAAGCTAGAACCTGTTTCAAGACAGTTCAGAACAACTAAATCTTTGCAACAGCGAGAGTTCTGCCCTGCGGAGTTCTCGCTTTCTTACTTTTGGGATGCTTCTAGGGTGCTGCTTTGGAGCCTGCGGCTTCTGTTGCCTGGGTGTGGGCAGGATTTTGGGGGGAGAGGCGATCGCCCCAAAGATCTCGCAGCCCCAAAGATCTCGCAGCCCCAGAATCTCGCAGCCCAAGAATCTCGCAGCCCAAGAATCTCGCAGCCCAAGAATCTCGCACTGCTAATGCACAATTTGGGTTTCTGCCGTATAATATTGCGCCATAGCTGCGTGCGAGCAGCTTACTCTTTCCCCGAAATTTTGGTCGTTTAGTCACTTACGGCATTGGTAGATGCCGACAACACCTACCAACGCCTGACCCCTTGACAGTCCAGGCCTGTCTCAGGGCTGCGTCCATTTTAGGCCGCCCTGTTCCCAGTGCTTCATGTCTATGGGCGGCCAACATTTCGGGGTTTCCCTAAACCCATTTCACAAGAGGAAACCCCAAATGCTGACAATTCAATACACTTGGTCGTCTCCTAGCTCGGAGGCGGCTGAGTTTTCGCTGCCGCCGCTGACCTGCGAGTTGCCCCGTCGCCGTCGCCTGCGCCTCTATCTGGTGGGATCTCCTGCCGATACGCAGGAGGCGGTCGATCGGCTGCACCTGCTCCGCTATGCCGAGCGCTTTGAGTGGAGCCGCGCTGTCTCTGTCGCAGAACACGGCATCCTCATCCAGCCCGATCCGGGGGATGTGTTGCGATATTTGCAGCGCAGTCGAGAGTAAGTTATGGGCGGGCGATCGCCCTTCTGGGTTCAAAAAATGCTTGAATCAGGGTGTATTTTATCTGTCTCTGAAATCAAGCGCTGAATCATGCAAGCCGAATTCACACCCGTTGAGTCTGCGTCTGGTTCTCCTACCCTTGCAGAGGCGCTGCGCCAGCGGCGACAGCGGCTTGCCACGCTGATTTCTGGGCCGGTGGTGCTGTGGTCGGGGCAGAGTCCTTCGCGCAATTTTCCGGCGAATACCTACCCGTTTCGCGCCAGCAGCCATTTTCTGTACTTTGCGGGGTTGAACTTGTCCCATGCGGCGATCGCCCTCCAGGGGGAGCATCTGACGCTGTTTTGGGATGAGCCAACTCCCGCAGCGGTGCTGTGGCACGGGCCCGGCCCAACGCGATCGCAGCTTGCCGCCCAGATCGGCGCAGAGGAGGCAAAACCCCTGGCGGAACTGGCGCAGTATTGTGCGGGCGCAGCGACCATTGCCGTGCAAGACAGCGCCACGCGGCAACAGCAAACGGCCCTGTTGGGGCGATCGCTCGCTGCGCCCAAACTGGCCGAGGGGCCGGATCGAGCGCTGGCGGAGGCGATCGCCCAGGTGCGGTTGTGTCACGACGAGTTTGCCCTGACGGAAATGCGGCGGGCGGCCCAGGTGACACGGCAGGCCCACGAGGCAGGCAGAGCGGCGATCGCCAGCGCCACCACCGAGGCGCAGGTGCGGGCGGCGATGGAGCAGGTGATCTTGGCAGCCGACATGACCCCCGCCTACAGCAGCATCGTCACGGTGCATGGCGAAGTGCTGCACAATTGCCACTATGGGCACAGGCTAGAGCCGGGGGATTTGCTGCTGGCAGATGTGGGAGCCGAAACGCCCCTCGGCTGGGCGGCCGATGTCACGCGCACCTGGCCAGTGTCGGGGCAGTTTTCGCCCACCCAGCGCGATATTTACGACATTGTGAAAGCGGCCCATGACCGCTGCATCGAGGCGATCGCCCCCGGTGTGGAATACCGCGACATTCACCTGCTGGCGGCGCAGGTCATTGCTGAAGGGCTGGTGAACTTGGGCATTTTGCGCGGTGCGCCAGAGGATCTGGTCGAGCAGGATGCCCACGCGCTGTTTTTTCCGCATGGCGTGGGGCATCTGCTGGGGCTGGATGTCCACGATATGGAAGACTTGGGCGATATTGCGGGCTATGCGGCGGGGCGGACGAGGAGCGATCGCTTTGGGCTGTGCTATCTGCGGCTCGATCGCCCCCTGCGGCCGGGCATGGTGGTAACGGTGGAGCCAGGGTTTTACCAGATTCCCGCCCTGCTGCAAGATTCAGAGCGGCGCGATCGCTATTCCAAACTGGTGAACTGGGATCGCCTGGCCGACTTTGCCGACGTGCGCGGCATCCGCATTGAGGATGATGTCTTAGTCACAACAAACGGGCGGGACGTGTTGACGGCGTAATGGGAGGCTTGCTGTGCCAACAATCCCAGCGCCGCAATCCCAGCGCCCCAGCGCCTTAGAACCGCGTCTCAAATTCCAAAATCGCCCCCGTTCCGCCATCGGTGTCGATATAGCTGCGGATAAGGAACTGGTCGTTGATGCGATAGCGCAGGTTGAACTGTACGGGCGCGTCGGCCGTGAGGATGGCCAGCACCGAGCCGGAGAGGTCAGTACCAAACAGGTCAATCCCAGCTTCGGCGGCGAGTTCGAGTGTGGTACTGGAGGCATTTTCGGAGGGCAGCAGCGTGGGAAACAGGCGGAAATCCGACAGCCCCAGCACTTCGCTAATCACGCCCTGGATGCCTGGGAGGAAGGCAGAACCGGCCAGGTTGGCGATCGCCAGGGTGCTGTCGCCTTGCCCAAAGGTGTTGATAAAGCCGCCGCCAATCAGCGCAATAATTTCGCTGTCGCTGCGAGCGGGGCTGCTGGTGAGGGCAAAGGTATCTGACCCGGTGAGAAACCCGTCCAGCATTTCACTGGCGTAGCCATCTACGGTGGCAATGACGCGCACGTTGCTGAGGCTGCCCAGATCGGTCACCAGGGTTTCATTAATCTCGGCGGCTCCGCTGGAGGTGGTGACGGGTGTGCGGGTCACCTCTGGCACGGAGGCCACAAGCTGCACTTGCAGGTAGGGATCGAGTCCCCGCTGCGGGGTAAATTCGGCGGTGTTGTTATAGCCCCGCACCAGGTTAAACTGCGTGGTGAACAGGTTGACGATGCCCCGGCGGACTTGCAGTTCGCCCTCTGGACGGGGGGCCCGCACGGTGCCGTTGACCCGCAGTTCGCCCGCCACCAAAAAATCTAGCAGCGGGTCGAGCGTAATTCGCAGCCCCCGCCCCAGGCTCAGGCGCAGGTTGTCAAACCGGGGTGGAATGGTGATGTCGTTTGGGTCGATGGGGGGGTCTTCGGGCGGTGGCGCATCGCCGCTGAGCAACTGGACGCGACCGTTGGTTAGCGTAATGTCGCCATTGATGACGGGCGCAAGCGCAGTGCCAACCACCTGCACTGCCCCATCAACTCCGCCGCTGTATAGCCCCTTCAGGTTCAGCACCACCTGATTAAAGCTGACCGTGAGCGGCTGGTTTTCGGCGGTTTCGCTTCTGGGAAAGTCATCCGGGTCAAAAATTGGCAGCAGCCCCCGCGCCACGACTTCGCCCTGGCGAAACTGGCCGCGAATGCCTTCTACATCCACAAAGCTGGTGTTGAACTGGGCGCGTCCGGTGATGTTGGTGAGCGGCTCTGGGAGGGCAGGTGCCGTCATAGAAGCGCCGTTAAACTCGGCTGCGCCCGTCACTAGCGGCGCATTCAGCGTGCCCGTAATGTCGAGGTTAACATCTGCCTCGCCACCCGCCCACGCCACCTGATTGGTAAACAGGCTCAGCAGTTCCAGCCCTTCGTTTTGGACATTCACGTTAATGGCAATTTCGTCGCTGTCGGGTTCGATGTCCATAAACTCGAACGCGTAGGGAATATCGGCCCGCAGGCGCAGTGGCTCTGTTGTATTATCCAGGCTCATCTGCCCGATGATCCGCGCTCGCGCATCGTCGTAGCTGAATATCGCCCTGGCATTCTCAACCTGCTGCTGCTGAATTCGGGCATCGGATAGGCTCACCTCGCCGCGCACCTCCGGGTCGCCCAAGCTGCCCAGCAAGAAGGCGTTGCCATTCACCTTGCCTGTAATGCTAATGGGCAGCCGCACAATATCTTGCAGCGGCGTGATATCCACTGCCTGCGCCTGAAGCTGACCCGAAATCTCGTCTGCGCCAAACTGCCCGTTGAAGCTGAGGAAGGCCTCGTCAGACCCCAGCCGCAGCGGTAGCACCTCCAGCACGCCGTCCTGGAGTGTGCCCTGGGCGATGACCTGCTGGGCGTTAAACTCGCCCCATTGCCAGTCCTCCCCTTTCAGGTCAAACTCTGCCGCCACACCCGACTGCACCGAACCGGAGAGGTTCAGCGTGGCTATGAAGTTGCCTTGCAGTTCCGACAGGCGGGGCAGGGGATTGGCGACTTCGTCTTGCTGCTGCTTCAAGTCAAGCAGCGCCAAGATTTCGGAATAGCGCTGAAGTTGTTGATAAATGGGGCGATCGCCCGTTTGCACAGGCACGGTGTCTAGGTCGGCGGAGCGGGCCGTCGGCGGCTGCCGCAGCCCCCGCGCCACGTCGTCAAAGTCATACCAGCGTAGCGTATTCAGCACGTCTTGAATGCGGGCATTGTCGGTTTCCAAGGTCGCCTCAAACTGCGGGTCGTCGCCCAGCGTCGCGCTGCCATTGACTGCGACCGTGCTGTAGGGCTGATCCAGGGGTGGCCGCTCGGTGGGTAATGCTAGTGCCAGCAGCCCGTCTTCGAGCGTGATCCGATCGTTGCGGTAGGTAACGCGCCCAGAGAACTGGTCGGCAAACAGGTAGCCGATGGCGGGGCGATCGACCGTAAAGCTGCCCTCGGTGGCGTAGGTGTCCAGGTTTACGTCGGCATTGGCAGTAATCGTACCCGTTACCGGGCCCAGCCCCAGGTCGGCCGCTGGAGCCAGGGCAAACCAGTCCAGCGGCAGGTTTTCCAACGTGGTAACCAGCGTGCGATTCTGCCTTGTGCCCTCGGCCCGCGCCCCGTCATGCACCAGCAAAAACGAGCGCGGCAGATAGTCGCCATCCAGATCCACCGAAATCTGATCCCGGCGGCCCGTTAGGTCGGCCCGCGCCCCCTGCCCCGTGGCAAACTGCACCGGCCCAGCCAGGCGCGGGTCAAATTGGCGCTCGTTGATCGTCAAACCATTGAGCGCCAGCAGGCCGTTGACGCTGGGTGCGGCGGGCGTACCCGTTATCCGCCCCGAAAAGTCCGTGCGGCCGGCCACGCGCACCTGGGGCGGCAGCGTCACGGGTAGCCGATTCAGGTTGAAATCCTGCACATCTAGGGCCAGGTCAAAGCTGGAAATCTCTGGCGTGTTGCCGGTCGTGCGAGCAAACACTGTGCCATTGGCGCGAAAGCCCGGAGCCGCCGCCCGATCGAGCAAGAGGCGATCGCCCAGCCAGCGAAAATCCGCCGTTAGCGGCCCCGTCAGCAGCGACACGCCCTGCGACAGCCGCACGTCGCCCTCAGCCCGAATGCCTGCCAGGGTTGGATTCGCCAGCGTACCCGCCAGCCGCACGGTGCCATCCAGCACGCCCGCCAGTTCTGGCGAAAACGGCCGCAGCCCCACACCCCGACTCCGCACCACCGCCTGCCAGCGATCGCCCACCAGATCGCCCTCCGCTTCGACTCGTCCGCCCGCCACCTCCAGCGTTGTGTTTTGCAGCCGCAGGTTCTCTCCCGCAATCAGCAGTTCCCCCCGCGCTGGATAGGTCGCCTCGGCAGCCTGCCACTGAATCGCCGTGCGGAGTGCATTCGACGGCCCATCCACCTGCACGTTGGCATTCACCCGCCCCAAGATAATTTCCGGCGGCAGCGTCGCGCCATAGGTTCGCGCCAGCGCATCGGCGGGCAGGTTGCGCGCCTGCACCCGCGCCTGTACCGTTGCCTGTTCGCCCAGCCCCAGCACGCCGCCGCCCGTCACCACGCCGCCACCGGGAAGCTGCGCCACCAAATCGGTCAGGTCAACCCGCTCCTCCACCAGCCTGAATTGCGTACTGAGGCGATCGATGGCGACTCGATCAATTCGCAAAGGGCGACTGCTGCGAACCGTGCCCGCCACGATCGGCCCGTCCGGCGGCCCCGTCACCGTCACGTCTGCATCAAATGCGCCCGCCAGGGTAATGGGAGTTGTCACGTCTGCCGTTTCTTCGATCTGGCGAAAATCGACATTGCGGACGCGAGTGGACAGGTTGTAGCCGTCTTGCAGGTCGTAGGTTCCTTCCACCTCAACGGGGATCGTGCCATAGGTGACGCGCCCCTCTTCGATGGTGATCAGCCGATTGCGAAACCGCAGTTGCGCCGCCGCCTGGGTAATGCGCTTGGGCACATCGGCGATCGCCACTTCTACATCGGCAAACCGGGCCGTGCCGTTCAACCCCGTTACCGTGTCATCGGCAAACCGCAATTCCAAATTAGAAAATAGCCGCCCTTCCTCCAGCGCCACGGGCATCGCCAGCAGCGACCCCACATCCTGCACCGCCACGCCATCCGACTGCACCACCAGGTTGAGCCGCAAATCGGGCACGGTCACGCCTTCGCCGCGCAGCCGCAGCGCCCCGCCCCGAACCGGATTTCCAGTGATATCAAAGCGAATATTTTGCCCTTCCAGAGGAACCCCGCTGGCATCGGCCACCTCGATGGACTCCAGATTGACTTCGCCATTGATCTGTTCCATCCGCACCGACAGATCCGAATTGGGGCGCACCCCTGGCTTTTGGGCCTCGATCATCAACTGCGCCGAGGGAGCCAGGGTTGCTGTGCCGTCTTCGACCCAAAGCTGCCGTAGCTCGACTTTCAGCGGGGCCTCCTCCTCGTTTTCGGCCAGTTTAATGGCGATCCACTGGCCGTCGTCGGTCTGGTCGAGAAAAATGTCGGGGTTTTGCAGAGTCAGCACCAGCCCCAACCGCCGCTGGAGCAGATCGAGCAGGTTAAACCGGGCGCGGACTCGCTGCACCGTGGCGCGATCGCCATCGGTTTCCGTCGGCGGCAGGGACGATTCTCCAAAGACAATTTCGCCTTGGCCGCGCCAGTTGAGCGCAATGCCTTGCAGCGGCCCCACCTCGACGGGACGATTCACCACATCGCTCAGCGTTGTAGACAGAAGCGGAGCCAGGTCGTTTCGCAAAAAACCACGGACCCAAAACGTTCCACCCACGCCACCTGCTAGGGCGACCAGCCCCAACCCCAGGGCAACAGGTCGCCACGCCAAGCGGAGACGGCGACGGGGCGGACGAGGCGGCTGCGGCGCAGCGGGTGGCTCAGGTGAATTCACGATGACAGCAGGGCGCTTTCAAAAAGTAGGTTCAAAGAGCAGGTTCAATAAGACTTTAGCCCAGATGTTTCGATTGAGCCTATGGGGTCGAAATGATTTATTGAAAGGGATTTTGTATGGTTCGGAGTGTCCTCAAAATCGGAATGCCGCTGACCTGCTAGGGAGGGCGATCGCCCCACGATACTGACTGCATTCTGAAAAACATTCTGAAAAAACTGGGCAAAAGTTGCGCCAACCCTGGGTCGAAAAAGGGGACATCGTTTCGATATGATAATGGAGCTTGTTTTTGAAACCCCGCCAGGATACCTATGCTGACGCTTAAAGTGATTGTTTATATTGTTGTGTTGTTCTTCATCAGCCTATTCGTGTTTGGCTTCCTATCCAACGACCCCTCGCGCAACCCCAACCGCCGAGACCTCGAATAGGGTTCCTTTGAGACACCCTTTTGCCCTCAGCCACGGCAGGGCACTTAATCGTGGGAAGCGTCGTCAAGCGTCGTGACCGACCCGCAGGGCTGCTCGCATTCAGGGCTGCTGCTTGACCTGATGGTTTGATTTAGTTTTAGCTGTGTATGCCCGTCCCGGTTCCGCCTCCTAGCTTCCCACCGCCCCCTGCTGCGATTGTCGATATTGCGCCTGCTGACCTAGTTCAGGAGCGCGATCGCTCGTTGGCTGACGCAGAGGCGATCGCCCCCGACTCGCGTCCCCTGCCGGAGACAAGTTCAGGGATAGGGTGGTCGCTGCGGTCAAAGTCTGGCAAAACCCTCTCGACCCCCAGATCAGCACCCGCAGCAGACGAGCCAGCCAGCGAATCTGTACCTCGCCCAGCGGTTCAATCAGCCGCCCAATCAGCTTCCCAGCCCGCCACTGGATCAACGTCTGGCTTTACGGCTGAATTAGCCGCTGGATCGGTCGCCGACGTGGCTTCACGATTCAGCACGCTAGGAGCCAGCGTCTCACCGACTCGCCCCGCCCGACAGTGGCTCCAGACTCGCCAGAATGGGAGAGTCGGCGATCGCCCCTCTATTCCCGCTGCTTCGTCCCCGCTAGCCAGTCCAGGTTCAACAGCGCAAGCCGCGCCCCCAACTGAACCGGAAAGCCAACCGGGTAATCCTTGGGTTTCATCGGGCGATCGCTCCGGTCGCTTGGCTCACCCGCCCGCCCCATTTCCCCTCCCGCCCGCCGCCAGCGCCCCAACCGCCGCAGCCCTGGGTGCGCCGCTGGTCATCAATACCGCCACGATGACGGATGGCTCTGCTGCGCTGTCTGCCTTAGCGTCCGTCCCCGAATCTGCGCTGGACTCTTTTCTTCCTGCACTGACACCGGGCACACTACTCCCCTCGCCATCTTCCAGTGCGACGACGTTTCTGACTGCCCCGCCCCACCCTGCCGATGACTGGCGACTGCTGGGCACTCGGCAGCCCGCCGCTCAAGCGCCCGTTGAACCGCTGCACCCTGCGATCGTGCCGTCCTCGCTGTTGCTGCGCCCTGCGACGCTGGGTGCAGAGGTCGTGAGGGGGCAGGAAGGGCTGCAAGTGCTGGGCGATCGCCCGCTGTCCATCCCTGCTGAGCGCCAGCTTCCGAGCCAAACCTGGATCGTTTCCAGTAACCCTATTCCTCCGTTAGAAGCGCTGTCCAGCCGCAGCAGGTTCATTGCCCAGGCTCCTTCTCCCAATCCCGACAGCGCTCCCAACTTGCCTGCGCCCGTTCCGTTTCCAGAAACCCTGGAGCAAGATCCCGAATCGGGTCGGCAGATTCTGCTGATTCCCCCGCCAGACGACGGGCCCGAGCCAGCAGCCCCGCCGCCGGACGGAGCGGCCCCGGTCGATGCGCCGCCCGCTTCCCCATCCCCGCCGGCCACACCCAGTCCCGCTGCAACGGATTCAGCCGCCCCCCCCAGCCTGACTGACTTGGTAGAAATTCGGGGCGATCGCCAAGATTTTGACACCCTGCGCGAGGTCTTCTCCGCCGAGGGCAACGTAGAAATGCGCTTTCGGCGGGCTGTGCTGACGGCAGACCGGGTGCAGGTAAATTTGCAAAACCGCATCGCCGTTGCTGAGGGCAATGTGCAACTGGTGCGGGGGGCGCAGATTCTTCAGGGCGATCGCCTGGTCTATAACCTTGTGCAAAGCGAAGGCACTGTGGATGGAGCCAGGGGGGAAATCTTTTTGCCCTCCAGCGGTACAGATTTAACCCTGCTCTCTCCGCTAGAGGAAGCCACGGCGGGCGCTGAGCCGCCTCGCCCCACGCCGCGTCCTCCGGGTGCGCCACCCGTTTCTAGTCCCGGCGGTATCCTGGTAGAGGTCGGGGCAAACCTAGACCAAGGGCTGGCGCTCACAGGGCAGCGCGAGGGCGAACTCACCCGCTTTCGCTTTGAGGCAGAATCCATTGAATTTTTCCCCGATGGCTGGGTCGCGCAAAACGTGCGCCTCACCAACGACCCCTTTTCGCCGCCCGAACTGGAACTCCGCACGCCCGAACTTACCTATACCCAGTTCAACCCGCTCCAGGCAGAGGTTCGCGCCCGCAATCCTCGCCTCGTGTTCGACCAGCGCTTCAGCTTGCCTTTTTTGCAAAACCGGGTGATTATCGACAATCGCCGCCGCCAGCCGCCGCTATTGAGGCTAGGCTATGACGAAGAGGTGGGCGGTTTGTTTGTGCAAGCGCCCCTGACGGTGATCAATCAACCCCGCATCCAGTTTGTGCTTGCGCCCGCTATCTTGATCCAGCGAGCCGTTACCGACAACAACTTTAATTTTTTTGACCCCAGCAGCATTGGGCTGTTGGCGCAGCTAGATGCGACTCTCGGTCCCTCTACGTCGCTAGTGGGCACGGCCACCTTTGGCACCCTCGATCTGGGCAATTTGGAAAACAACGTGCGGGGCAGTCTGCGACTGCGGCAGCAGGTGGGTATTCACCAACTGACGCTGGAATATAGCTACCGCGATCGCCTGTTTAACGGCACCCTTGGGTTTCAGAATGTGCAAACCAGTCTGGGGGCGGTCTTTGCCTCGCCCAACATTCCCCTAGGCACGTCGGGCATCAACCTCAACTATCAGTTCAGCGCCCAGTTGATCAATGCCAACACCGACCGAGTGGATTTACTTGACCCGCCGCTAGAGCGCCGCAATGATCGGGTCACGCTGGGTCGATTTCAAGCCAGCGCAGGGCTGACGCGGGCTTTTTTGCTGTGGTCTGCGCCGCCCCTGCCGCCCACAGCCGAAGCGGGACTGCGGTACTCACCCACGCCCATTGTCCCCAACCTCGTGGCAGTCGTCGGATTGCGCGGCACCACCTCCTACTACACTAGCGAAGACACTCAGAGCAGCTTGGCAGCCTTTGCCAGCCTCCAAGGAGAATTTGGGCGATTCTCTCGAAATTTCCTGGACTACACCCGCTTCAACGTGACCTATTCTAATACCCTGATCGAGGGAGAGTCGCCCTTTCAGTTTGACCGCATTGCCGATCCGGAGGTACTGTCCTTCGGGCTATTGCAACAAATCTACGGGCCCATTCGAGCAGGGTTTCAAACGTCAATCAACCTTGACAAACGCGAAGACTTTGACACGACCTTTTTCCTGGAATACAGTCGCCGCACCTACTCCATCATTCTGCGGGTCAACCCCGACCGGGAAGTGGGATCGCTTGGCATTCGGATCAATGACTTTAACTGGACGAATCCGCCGGAACCCTTTTCGGGGCAGCCGCAGTAGGGAAGAGGGAAGAGAGAAGAGAGAAGAGGGAAGAGAGAAGAGAGAAGAGAGAAGAGAGAAGAG
>JBDNCP010000088.1:0-20779 GCA_046719575.1 Cyanobacteriota bacterium | reverse complement strand
TTGAATTTGGGCTTTTTTTTCAGCGTCCATAATCGGGGGTGGCCAAAGCAGGAATGCTCAAAGTTTAGCGCTTCCTTTGAAACGCAGTGCTAAGTACTTATACTCATCGCAAAAGTGGGATGCACTCCAATGCTCAGTCCTGTAGCCGTCAGCGCTAAGGTTCCTGTCGTAATCAGGTTGTAAAGGCTACCACCTACAAATGCGCCAATCACACCCAGCAATAGCGTTCCCAAAATACCGCCGCCTTGATGACCTGGATAAATTGCTTTGGCGATCGCACCTGCCACTAGACCCAACACGACCCAAGCTAGAAGGTTCATTGGTAATCTCCTAAAATTCAACAGGCTTTTGAATGCCCTTTTGTCTATGAGTACACAATATCGAATCCTTCTAGTCGGCAAGACCATCTGAAGGCATAGTTCGTGGTTATCTAAAGAGAGACTTGCTTTTCCATAACCTTTAATTTCAGAAATTTAGGTTGAATTTTAGGCTGATTTGCGATGCAGTAAGTAGCTAGACATGATTAAACTTAAAACGCCCAACCGAGAGCTGATTTATGACTCAAATCTAAAGAAGGCTAAATGCCTTGACAGCCTTGATTTCGAGCTTATGTTCGCCTGAACAAAGCGATTTAACAAAAACCGCTAATTTCAATAAACTAGCTCCGATAAATTAGCTCTGAATAGTTACCGTCGCTACCCCGCAGTTCGATCGCCTCGATCAGAGCTAGTGGTTTGTCAACTTTTAGTTTTAGGGTAAATCCCTATGACACTTAACCCTAAAACTAGGCTATGATGTCGCACTGATTGTGCTCGTCCAGTTCTGCTTACCTAGTTCTGTTCGCCCAACTTGGCTTGTTCCATACTGCTCAGCAGTGGGCTATTCTGCAAGATTGAAGGTTGTGCCAACCGTTGATTGGGTGCTACAAGGACTGCACCAGCTTCGTCGAGCTTGTCCCCACCACAGGCAACGGCCCGCAGTTTGGCATAAAACGCCGACGCTTCAATGCGGGGAATAATCGGCACATATTGATGAATAGGATTTTGATGAATAGGATTCTGGGAGACAGTACCTCGTCCCCACCAACCAAACGCATCTTCGTTCCCAGTTTCGTTCCCAGTTGTGTTTGATGTGTTTGATTGATCTTCGGGATCTTCGTCTGCCCCAGACGTGCTACTCGCATCTAAAGTCTCTTGAAGGTCTAGCTGAGGCTCTGATTGAGGCTCTGATTGAGGCTCTGAAGCTAGATCGCCTGAAATAGATGCAGAATGAGCGGCGGGCGTTTCAGAGTTGCCTTGCTGAGCGTCACCGTATTCAGAGCCGCCCTGTTCAGAGCCGCACTGTTCAGAGCCGCACTGTTCAGGGTCGCCGCATTCCGAGCCACTAGAGGAGACGATAGAAGACACAGGGCTGGATTGGCTCTGGCGATCGGGCGGTTGCGAAACGGGTGTATAGGAAACCGAAGCATTTGCTGACGAAGCCACCGCAAACCCACCAAACCGACCACTGACCACTCGCTCAAAATCAGGTGTGTAGTGGGGAATTGGCTGTCCACGTCGCCGCCATACAGCCAAGATCTGCCCCACCGACACGGCTCGGTAACGTCCTTGATATAGCGCTTCCACAATGGCTGCTCGAATCCAGTGCGCCGGATGGTTAACTGCCCAATAGCTCACCAAATAGTCTGCCGCGAAGCCATCCAGGTCAAACCCATAGCCGTTGAGCAGTTCCACGGCATCCAGAATAGCGGGGTCGCGGGCTGGATGGGTCATAACGTTTCAGTAGGGTTCGTACAGTCGAGCAGCGTTGCCGAAAAATCGGCTAAAGCAAGGATTTTGGCTTGCTTACACCATATCTCAAGAAACAAAATGGCGCATCTGTTTTGCAATTTTGCAATAGTCGGCAATGTTGTTGGCGGGTCGTTTGCTTTGTTGACTGGTCTATGGCGATCGCCCTCCCACAATCGCAAAAGAAAACCGACCCTGAGAGGGTGTTTACATTTATTAACTTTAACGTTACATTTATTTACATAAAGTTTTTGGAGATTTGCCATGAGAGGCGTTGTTACCGAAGAGCAGGGCAGACAAAATATCTACGCCGTTGAGCCACAGATGTATGTGGACAGCGAAGCTCGGACTGGCTTTACCGAATATGCAGAAAAGCTCAACGGCCGGCTGGCGATGATTGGCTTTGTGTCGATGCTGTTGTTGGAAGTGTTTACCCATCAGGGATTGGTGAGCCTTCTGCAAAGCCTCTAGGGGTTTAGTCAAGGGTTTATTTGACAGCGGCGCTGGATTGAGACGTTGTACTGAGACGTTGTACTGACACGTTGTACTGAGGGATGTGTCGAAGGGGGCTGGGTGAAGTGTTTTAACCTGGCTCCCTTCGTTGTTTTTAGTTGTTTTTAGGGTTTTTCACTAGACTTCTTGCGTGAATCGTGGCGCGGTACTGCCGCGCTACGATTCACACCCTCAAAACAGCATTCATGCAAGAGGTTTACTATATTTTGGGCTGCTAATTTCTGAGATTTGAAGCCAAGGGCGTAAAAGTCAAGTGAGGTCAAGGCGTTTCGGCGATCGCCATCAGAGACAGCACTCTTGGCAACACATCTTCTGGCTGAATTGGTTTAGCAATACAGCAGTCGGCAGCGGCGATCGCAGGCGCTGCATAGGGCGAGGCTTCGTCACTCGCTAGGGCGATCACCTTTAAATGATGAGTAACTGGGCTATGTCGCAGATTGTGAATTAGCTCTGCACCTGCGTTTTCGGGCGACTGCACATCGATAATGACCGCATCGGGCTGAAGAAGTTCGATTTGGCTAAAGGCAGTAGACCCTTCCAGCACCCAGACCACCTGATAGCCGGCCGCAGTCAGCATGTCGCAGATGATGTTAGCCGTTAGCTCATCATTTTCTACCAGCACCACCCGGCCTAAAATCGTGCGCCCTAGCCCGTCCAGCGCAGAAATCGACGCATTGCTTGCATCTGCCTCATCTTTTGAGCGGGCCGGAAGCTGAACTGTAAACACCGACCCCACACCCACCGTAGAATCGACCATAATCCGCCCACCGTGCAGATCAACGAGTTGCTTGGTCAGCGCTAGCCCCAGCCCAGTTCCTTGATAAAGCCGCTGATAAGAACTATCGAGCTGCTGAAATTTTTGAAACAAGAGCGATCGCTGCTGTTCGGGAATACCGATGCCCGTGTCGATCACCTGAAAGATTGCGGATTGGGGGTCGGTCATCACTCGCAGCGTCACCTTGCCGCCTGCTGCGGTAAACTTCACAGCGTTGCTGAGCAGGTTGAGCAAAATCTGCTTGACGCGGTGCGGATCGGCAACAAAGCGATCGCGGCTGGGGTCAATTCTCAAATCCAGAATTAACTCCACACCTTGCTTTGCGGCCGTTTCTTCGACCGCTTTCATGCTCTGCTGGGCCATCATCGTCAGCGAAAAGGGACTCAGCTTTAGCATGGCCCGCCCCGACTCTACTTGCGACAGGTCGAGGATGTCGTTGATGAGTTCTAGCAAGTGCTGCCCGCTGTCGTGAATCGTCTGCAAGAAGCTGCGCTGGCGCGGACTTAGCTCCCCCAAAGACCAGCGCAGCAGCGTTGCAGACATGCCGATAATGGTGGTTAACGGAGTTCGCAACTCATGACTGACAGCGGCCAGAAACTCACTCTTGGCGCGGTTTGCAGTCTGGGCTGCCAGCATGGCCTCCTGCAAGTCGTAGGTGCGGGCAACGACCTGCTGCTCTAACGACGAGCGCTCTGGCCCTGACAGTGAAACAGGATGGGTGAGCAGCGTCACCAGTCGCCGGGTAAATTCCGTTTGGGCAAGAGGATCGTTGGGCTGGAGGCGATCGCCCGCTGCGCTTAGCTCAGCCACTAGGTCTGGCTCAGCCTGACACAAGTCGATCAGCACTTGCAGAAATGTGGCGATCGCCCCCGGCTCAAAGGTCAAATCCACCCGTTGCGATCGCTCAGCAACATCCAGATCGCTAGCCTGGCCAGACACACCAGATCCTGCCGCCGACCAGCCGCTCATCAGCACACTAAACGGGCGAGACACCAGCACCACAAACTGCTTACCATCGGGCAGTCGTGCCTGCACATCCAGCGGCAGCGTCATCGCACTCAACAGCAGCACCTCATCTCCAGAGGACTGAACCCACAGCGCCATCTGTTGAAGCAAATCCTGAAGCTGATGCAGCACGGTCAGCGGCAAAATCAGAGAATCAACCGACGGTTCGGGCGTGGGCATATCGGATTGTTGCAGCAGGGACGGAAACCAGTCTCTCTCCGCTGCTTGGAGACGAGATGCAGGGGACACGATAGAACTCCAGATAGGAACTCTAAACCAGGAGATTAACAATCGTTCATTATGGTATCCTGCGAATCTACTTGGCACTGGAAGGCATAAGGATTTTGAAAGATGTTCACCCCAAAGCATAGATTTGCAACAACACTATGCATCGCCTAGCTGCAAGCCCCGGCGGCTGGAATCCCGACACCGAAGGCGTAATTTTTCTAGAGCAAACGCCCGCGCCCATTGTTTTTCTCACCGCCGCCGACACAGATATCCAGAGCCTCGCCCACGCCCTGCCCCACCTGCCCGCTGGCGTTCCTTCCCTGCGCGTTGCCAGCCTGCTTCAGCTTCAGCAGCAGCTCAGCATCGACACCTATGCCGAGGAAGTCCTCAGCCAAGCCCAGGTGATTATTCTGCGCCTGCTAGGGGGACGTGCCTACTGGATCTACGGGTTAGACGTGCTGAAACAAACTGCTGCCCAAACGGGCGCAACTCTGTTTGTTCTGCCCGGAGACGATCGCCCCGACCCCGACCTGCTTAGCCACTCCACCGCCCCCCTTGCCGCCGTCCACCGCCTCTGGCGATACCTCACTGAAGGCGGACGAGAAAACTGGATTAACGCTCTCCTATTCTTGTCCGACGAATGCTTTGGTCAGTCCTTTGATCCGCCTCATCCCCAGCCTGTCCCTAAGCTTGGCGTATATTCTCCAGCGGAGGCTTGCAAAGTCTCCAAACAGCCGTCTGTTCCCCAATCTGCCCCAAAAGCGGCGCTCCTCTTCTATCGGGCCCACTACCTAGCGGGCAACACCCAGCCCATTGACGCACTATGCGACAGGCTGGCGGCGCGGGGAATGCAGCCGCTTCCGGTGTTTGTCTCCTCGCTACGCGACCCAGAGGTGCAGGCAGAACTGTTGGCGCTGCTCCAGCCCAAGGGCGAGGAACCCGTGCAGGTAGTGCTGAATACAACGAGCTTTTCGCTGGCTCGACTAGAAGATGACGCGCCGAATGTGGACTTGTGGAAGCAGTTGGATGTGCCTGTGCTTCAGGTGATTTTCAGCGGCGGTACACGGGAGGAATGGCAGGCGCAAAGTCGGGGATTGTCGCCACGTGATGTGGCCATGAACGTGGCCCTGCCGGAAGTAGATGGGCGGATCATCAGCCGGGCCGTGTCGTTCAAGACGGTGCAGAGGCGACATGAGGCGTTGGAAACCGACGTGGTGGGCTATGAAGCGGTGGGCGATCGCCTCCAGTTTGTGGCTGACCTGGCCGCTGCCTGGGTACGCCTGCGCCAAACGCCCCCCGCAGAGCGCCGCATCGCCCTGATCCTGGCGAACTATCCCACCCGCGATGGTCGCCTCGCCAACGGCGTGGGCCTCGACACGCCCGCCAGCACCGTCGAGATCCTGAAGGCCTTGGCACAGGCGGGCTATACTCTGAGCGATATTCCTGCCACGGGCGACGAATTGATCCATCGCCTCACTGCTGGCCCTACCAACGACCCCGAAGCCCAGCACCGCCCCATTGCTCAATCCCTCTCTGTGGACGACTATCGGGCCTATTTTCAAACCCTACCGCCAGCGGTGCAGCAACAACTGGGCGATCGCTGGGGCGAGTTTGGAAATCAGGAGTCCGGGGGCAGGAGTCAGGCCGATGACTCCACCAACCCACCACCCTACTACCCGATTCCCGGCCTTCAGCTTGGTAATCTCTTCATCGGCATCCAGCCCAGTCGCGGCTATGACCTCGACCCCAGTTTGAATTACCACGCGCCGGATCTAGAGCCGACCCATGCGTATCTGGCCTTTTATCATTGGGTGCGATCGCACTTTGGGGCCCATGCAATCGTTCACGTGGGCAAGCACGGCAACCTGGAGTGGCTACCAGGCAAAAGCGTTGCCCTATCGGCAGCCTGCTATCCCGAAATCGCCCTGGGCCCGCTGCCCCACCTCTATCCGTTCATCGTCAACGATCCGGGCGAAGGCTCCCAGGCAAAGCGCCGGGCCCAGGCGGTGATCATCGACCACCTCACGCCGCCCCTCACCCGCGCCGAACTCTACGGCCCGCTCCAGCAAATCGAAGCGCTGGTGGATGAATACTACGAAGCACAGAGCCTCGACCCGTCGCGGCTGCCTGTGATCCGCGATCGCCTCCTGTCTCTATTCCAGCAAACTCAGATTTTGCAAGACTTGGGGTTGGCTGCTGACCCCAATGAAGCAAGTTCCAGAGACATTGAAGCGCTCCTGCCCAATCTCGACACCTACCTGTGCGAACTCAAAGAAGCCCAGATCCGCGACGGGCTACATATTTTGGGCAAATGTCCCAACGGGCGGCAACTGCGAGATCTGGTCGTGGCGATCGCCCGCCATCCCACGTCAGGATATCTCGGTTTAACGAGGGCGATCGCTCAGCGCTGGCAAATTGACATTGACCCGCTTACTACCGACCCCGCCCAGCCCCTCACGCCCGACCAGATCCACCAGGCGATTACGGCTCCCAAGCTCGTCCCCAGCCCCACGACCCTCCGCAACGCCGCCGACCTGATCGACCTAATCGAGCAAGAAGCCGCCGCCCAGGCCGATCGAGCAATGAGCGATCAAACGGTTGCAAATCCAGCAGGTCAAATTGGGAAGCAGCCCAGCGATCACGCAGCCAGACCTCTCCTCCCGCCCACCCTCCTGCCTGCCCTCCGCGCCACGCCCCAGGAGCTAGCCCACCTCCTGCACGGACTGGACGGCCGCTACGTACCCAGCGGGGCATCGGGCGCACCGACGCGGGGGCGGCCAGAGGTTTTGCCAACCGGACGCAATTTCTATTCGGTAGATATTCGCGCCATTCCAACGGAAAGCGCCTGGGATGTGGGGCGCAAGGCGGCGGAGGCGCTAGTAGAGCGCTATACCCAAGAAAACGGCGACTATCCGCAAGCTCTAGGGCTGTCGATGTGGGGCACGGCGACCATGCGGACAGGCGGCGACGACCTCGCAGAGGCGCTGGCGCTGCTGGGCGTTCGACCCGTCTGGGATGGTGCATCGCGGCGCGTGGTGGATTTCGAGATTCTGCCGGTGTCGCTGCTGGGGCGGCCGCGGGTGGATGTGACGCTGCGAATTTCTGGCTTTTTTCGTGATGCTTTTCCAAATCTAATCGACCTGTTTCATCAGGCGGTGACGGCCGTTTCGCAGCTTGACGAGCCGCCAGAAGACAATCCCCTGGCAGCGCGAGTCCGGCAAGAAGCCGCCCAGTGGCAGGCAGCAGGGCTGACCCCAGAGCAAGCAGAAGGGCGATCGCGCTATCGCATTTTTGGCTCCAAGCCCGGAGCTTATGGGGCAGGACTGCAAGGGCTAATCGAGGCGCAGAACTGGACGACCGATGCCGACCTAGCCCGCGCCTACATCAACTGGAGCAGCTACGCCTACACAGGGCGGGGCGAAGGCAAATCTGCGCCAGAAGCCTTTGAGTCGCGCCTGAAATCCCTGCAAATCGTCCTGCACAACCAAGACAACCGCGAACACGACCTGCTCGACTCCGACGACTATTACCAGTTTCAGGGCGGCATGACAGCGGCGGCCCGCGCCCTCACTGGACAAAACCCAGTAGTCTATTTCGGCGACCACGCACTGCCCGAAAACCCCAAAATTCGCACCCTGCAAGAAGAAATCGCCCGCGTCTACCGCTCTCGCGTGGTCAACCCCAAGTGGATCGAGGGCGTGATGCGCCACGGCTACAAGGGCGCGTTTGAAATGGCGGCGACGGTGGATTATCTGTTTGCCTACGACGCGACGACGCGCTGCGTGGCGGACTATATGTATGAGGGCGTGGCGCAGGCTTACGTGCTAGATAAAACCGTGCAGGCGTTTGTGCAAGAAAAAAATCCCTGGGCGCTGCGCGACATGGCCGAGCGGCTGCTGGAGGCACACCAGCGGGGTCTGTGGACCCAGGCTCCGGAGGATCTGCTGAACGGCTTGAGGGCGATCGCCCTCCAGGCTGAAGCCCACATCGAATCTCGCCTGTAGATCTCACAAAATCTCACACAAAATCCTACACAAAACTCACAGTCACGAAAAGCGGCATTTCACGAAGGAAACATTTCACGAAAGAAAAGCGATGCACAGTCCTCGAACGTTGCCATGTGCATTACGCTTCGAGCCGATTTGAAAGCGCTACTATACAGGCAAGCTCTCTAATTTTTTGCCAGCCCTCCCAAAACGCATGACTCCCTTCCGCCGGGTTCTTACGGGCGCGGTCTTGTTCCTAATCACAATCATCGTGGCGACTGCCGGATATATGGTTGCGGGCTGGACATTTCTAGACGCAATTTATCAGGTGGTGATCACGGTTTTTGGCGTGGGCTTTGGCGAAGTCAATCCAATTACAACACCAGCCCTGCGCTTGTTTACCATGCTGGTGATTATTGGTGGCACATCCTCGGCAGTCTACGCTGTGGGGGGGATTGTGCAGATGATTACTGAGGGAGAAATCAATCGGGCGCTGGGAGTCAGACGCATGTTAAAAGCCATTGAAACCCTGGAAAATCACACTATTATTTGCGGCTTTGGGCGCATGGGGCAAATCCTAGCGCGGGAACTCAGCGACAAACAAAAGCCCTTCGTCATTATTGATAACGACGCAGGGCGCGTGGTCGAAGCGCAGGAAATGAGCTATCTGGTCATCAGCGGCAACGCAACCGATGAAGAAGTGCTAGAGCTAGCAGGGATTCGGCGAGCCAGATACCTAGCTACTGTGCTGCCGGATGACGCAGCGAATGTCTTCATCACGCTGACATCGCGGGGCATGAACCCGGCTCTATCGATTTTGGCGCGGGGGGAATATCCCAGCACCGAGCGTAAACTGCGACTAGCCGGGGCAAACCATGTCGTGCTGCCTGCCACCATCTGCGCGATGCGAATGTCTCAGATGATCACGCACCCCGCCTCCCTCGACCTGCTAAACCCCAACGATGGCAGCAGCACGCTGAATGAACTGCTGGGAAATCTGGACATGCAGCTTGACGAGTTGCGGGTGTCTCGCGGTTCTGCCCTGATTGGCAGCTTTGTAAAAGACTTGGAAGTGCGGGGGCGCGGGCAGATCGGCCGAAGCTATCTGATCGTGGCACTACGACGTGCAGACGGCACCCTGATCATGAATCCCGGTTCTACCGTTGTGCTGCATGAAGATGACACGGTGATTGTGATGGGACACAAGGGCGACATGCCCAAGCTGGCCGAAGAACTATCGCTCAAGCGCCAGATTCGCTATCGTGGCGCAAAGCTTTAGGCTGCCACATGCGGAATGAGAGAGACGTTGATTCAGCGATTTGATGCGATGTTTTAATGCAATTTAATGCAATATCTGGGGGCGATCGCCCCAAATTTTCCGATTCAATTTGGGCTATCTTTCTTAAGAAAATCTAACGTTTTTATGAACCCATCAGCCTCTAAACCAGCACTCAGATAAGCTTCAGAGATCAGTGAGATGGTTGTTATGTTGTTTCACAGGAAACACTAACGCGATGAGGATTAGTAAAAAATGGGCAGTGCTAGCAGGCTTTTTGCTAGCGCTGATTACGTCAGTCTCCATCAGCCTTGCAAACACATCATCGGGATTATCTGAGGCAGAGGCTTTGCTGGCGGCTGCTGCAAGAGAGTCGGGTCGTCCGAGCTATTCTGAAAGCACGGCGGTCAGGTTCAAACCGAGCGACAATGTGTATTTGAAAAGCGCATTAGCAGTTGACTTTACGCCCGACAAAGCAACTGTTACATTGCCGCTTTATCGAGGGCTTTCACCCCAAGGAGAATCTGTTTATTACATTCTGACTGAGGCTTCTGATTTTGAGGTGGCTAAAAAATTGGGCATCAATTTTGCACCCAAAATGAAGAAGGTCATTGGCACGTCGGGCGCGCAACCAGTAACTCTTGAAAATGGAATTATTCGGTTTCGAGGTAATGTCGATTTCTCACCTACTTATGCGGTAGAACCCGGCAGCCCGTATCCATTTCCACCCAAGGTGGCCAATCCTGGGGCGATCGCCGATGCACAATGGTCGTCAATGGCAGTGCTGCCCAGCAACGTGGTGCTGAATGCTCAAATGGTTCACAACGCCTCTGGCAGCCATGATCGCCTGGTCGATATTGACCTTGAAAAGCGAACCGCTACGATGTCCATCCTGGACGGGTTTCAGGGCGGACGGCAGTACTTCTATCATCTCGTGACAGATGTCTCCGCAGATGTTCCCTCGGTGCTAGAAAAGGGCGTTTTTGCGCCAGCGCTGGCCAACATCCCCGCCTTTGGCAAGTCGCTGCCCTCTGACCAATCTGCACTATTGGGATTTTCGCCCGTCCTCAATGGCATTATCAGTACGGATACGGGTGAACATCAGGGGTTTGCCTCCTCCTTGGCAAACAATGGCATCGACCCAATCAATGTGTTTCCCTACGCTCCGTCCAACGATGATCCCTCAGCTTCCAACAACTACAGTCCGCTGTGGGATGCCCATGTGAGCATGTGGACGGAGCGGGCGATCGCCGAAAACAAAGTCAGACGCATCACCTCGTTTGAAGACTTGGAGGGATTGATCAAATCTGGCATGGTCACAAGCGCCTACATCAACCCGGAGGGGCCAGGCAATGCGTGGCTTTACGGATTGCGACCTACGCGGGCAACGATCAACTGTCCCGTGATTGCCCATCCGATTCTATAAACCCAGCAAGAGTTCCATAAAACAGTTTTCCGTGGGCGCACATAGCATACACGCCCACGGAAAATTGCTGTTCTTCTCTTGTTTTCGCTGTTGTCCTCGGTTCTTTGAGCTACTGCAAGGCGTTTGCGCCTGCCACCACCTCAAGAATTTCCTGAGTGATTGCCGCCTGACGCGCTTTGTTATAGGTCAGCGTCAGCGTCTTCATCAGTTCGCTGGCGTTGTCGCTGGCATTGTTCATTGCGGTCATTCGGGCCGCAAGTTCACTCGCCGCCGATTCTTGTAGCGCCCGCAGCAATTGGTTATTCAGATACAAAGGCAGCAGGGCGTTCAGAATCTGCACCGGATCTTGCTCAAAGATCATGTCTTGGGGGAACGAGCGAACCTCAGGCGCAGTTACCTTTTCCCGCTCCACTGCAAACTCACCGCCACGAGTCGTCAGGCGAAAGATTTCGTCATCGGGGGTTTCCAGACCTTGGGGATCAAGCGGCAGCAAGGTTTGAATCACTGGGCGAGAACTGACCAACGACACAAACTTGGTGTAAATCAGCTCGACCCGATCCACGGTTTCTGAGAGGAACAGCGACAACACCTCATCGGAAATCTTAGCTGCTTCTGCCGCTGTTGGAATTTGCTCCAGTCCTGAAAAACTGGCATCAATGGGCTGATTTCGGCGCTGAAAGTATTGCAGCGCTTTCCGTCCAACCAGGACAAAGCGATAGTTTAATCCCTCAGCCTGTAGCTCACGGGCGCGAGCTTCTGCCCGCTTGATGATGTTGCTGTTATAGCCGCCACACAGACCGCGATCGCCCGAAATCACCAGCAGCCCAACAGTCTGCACCTCCCGCGACTTTAGCAGCGGCAAATCGACATCTTCAAACTGCATCCGCGCCTGCAAGCCGTATAGCACCTGCGCCAGCCGATCGGCAAAGGGACGAGTCGCAATTACCTGCTCTTGGGCGCGGCGCACTTTTGCAGAAGCCACCAGGCGCATCGCCTCTGTAATTTTCTTGGTATTCTTGACCGACTGAATACGATCGCGAATTGCCTTAAGGTTTGCCATAGTTAAGAGGTTAGGAGTTAGGGGTTAGGAGATTGGGTCGAAGAGGAGAGGTTAGGGGTCAGAACAACAAACCCATGCAGATTCCTGACACCTAACCCCAGACACCTCATCCCTACTTCAGACCTGCCAAGAAGGTTTGCTTGTATTCGGCGATCGCCTCTTTCAGCAAGCTCTCCGCCTCGTCCGTCAAAACCTTCTGTCCCTGGACAATCTCAATATACTTGGCCTTGCTGGTCTTCAGATAGTCACGCAGTCCCTTAGTGAAAGCAGTCACCTTTTCTACTGGAATATCATCCAAGTAGCCGTTAATGCCAGAGTAAATCACAGCCACCTGCTCCGCCACCGACAGCGGCGAATATTGCGGCTGCTTCAGCAATTCCCGCAGGCGCTGACCCCGCGCTAGCTGATCTTGAGTCGCCTTGTCTAGGTCAGAGGCAAACTGAGTAAAGGCTTCCAGTTCAGCAAACTGAGCCAGTTCCAGCTTCACCTTGCCCGCCACCTTCTTCATCGCCTTAGTCTGCGCCGCAGAACCCACGCGAGACACCGAAATACCCGCATTAACCGCCGGACGCAGACCAGAGTTGAACAGGTCAGAAGACAGGAAGATTTGACCATCCGTAATCGAAATCACGTTGGTCGGAATGTAGGCAGACACGTCGCCTGCCTGGGTTTCCACGATCGGCAGTGCAGTCATGCTGCCCTCGCCGAGTTCAGGACTGAGCTTAGCGGCCCGCTCCAGCAAGCGCGAATGGAGATAGAACACGTCGCCAGGGTAGGCTTCCCGTCCGGGTGGGCGACGCAGCAGCAACGACATCTGGCGATAGGCCTGGGCCTGCTTGGAGAGGTCGTCATACACCACCAGCGTATGCTTGCCCTTATACATGAAATACTCCGCCAGGGTTGCGCCCGTGTAGGGAGCCAGGTATTGCAGCGGAGCGGGATCGCTGGCATTTGCCGCCACAACGATGGTGTATTCCAGCGCGCCGCGAGACTGGAGCGCGTCTACCACCTGAGCCACCGTCGAAGCCTTCTGACCCACCGCAACGTAGACGCAGATCACATCTCCGCCCTTCTGGTTCAGGATGGTGTCCAACGCAACGGCGGTTTTGCCCGTCTGGCGGTCACCGATGATCAACTCTCGCTGACCACGACCGATTGGGATCATGGCATCAATCGCTGTAATTCCCGTCTGCATCGGCTCATAGACCGACTTCCGCTCCACAATACCAGGAGCCGGAGACTCCAGCAGACGAGAATCGGTCGCAACAATGTCCCCCTTACCATCGATCGGGCGCGCCAGCGCATCGACCACACGACCCAGATAGGCATCACCCACCGGGATCGAGGCCACCCGACCCGTCGAGCGCACAGTGCTGCCTTCCTGAATATTCAGACCCTCGCCCATCAGCACAGCACCCACGCTGTCTTCTTCCAGGTTCAGCGCCAGACCGATTGTGCCGTCTTCAAACTCCAGCAGTTCGCTGGCCATGACGTTCTCTAGTCCGTATACGCGGGCAATCCCGTCGCCAACCTGCAACACGGTTCCCACATTGGAAACCTTAACCTGCTGGTCGTATTCCTCGATTTGCTGGCGAATAATGCTGCTAATTTCGTCTGGTCTAATTGCTACCATTGCGTTTTTCTCCAGTTAAACGGTGGGGAACCGGGGCTAATACCCGTCAGGATGAAAATAATTAGGATTTGTTGAATGTAGTCAGCCTTTCGAGCGATGGCTAGTTTGAACCAGTGAGCTTTAAGCTGATGCGCCGCAATTGACCGCGCAGGCTCGAGTCATAAACCTGGGAACCCACCTTGATCACAACTCCACCAATCAGGTCAGGATTGATGCGAGTTTCCAGATCAACTTGCTGGGCACCCGTTAGCTCTTTGACCTTGTTGCGAACCGCTTCTTGCTGAGCCTCTGTCAACTCGACAGGCGCAGTGACCTCAGCCAGAACAGCCTGCTTTAACTCACGCAGGAGCGCCTGATATTGCTTGCAAATGCTGTCTAGGAAGAGAATTCGACCCCGATCCACCAACAGAAATAGAAAGTTGAGCGTGTAGGGATGAATCTGCTCGGATGCAAGCTGGCGCAAAATCCCTTTCTTCGCATCGGGCTTGATCAGGGGGTTCGCCAAAACTTGCTGAAGTTCTTCCGACTCGGCAAGGAGCGATCGCAGAAACCCGACATCTTCGCCAAAGCGATCGACCAGATCATTGGACTTGGCAAGCGACATCAAAGCCTGTGCATAGGGTTCCGACACTGCGGACGCTGTAGTTGAATCTCTCATTTCACTAACCTCCCAATGCCGCAATGCCGCGATCGATTAACTGCTGCTGGGCATCGGCACTCAGTCCGCCTTTTAATCGTGCTTCGACCTGCTGGAGCGCCAAAGCGGCCACTCGCTGGCGCAGTTCGTTCACAACGCGCTGCTCCTCAGCTGCCACGTCCTGAGCGGCTGCCGCCTGCATCCGAGCAACATCCTGCGTTGCCTGATCCAGAATCGCAGCGCTTGCTGCGGCTGCTTGAGCCTCTGCTTCTGAGCGAATCCGAGCTGCTTCCTCCTGAGCTTGCGCCAGCTTTTGCTGCTGCTCTGCCAAGAGTGCGGCAGCCTCCTGCTTGCGCTGCTCTGCTTCCTTGATAGAAGCTTCAATCTTCATCCGCCGATCGCTCAACGTTTTTCCTAAAAAGCCGCGACCAAAATACACCAAGACACCAATGATGATGGCAAGGTTGATCAGGTTCGTATCTAGCAGGTCAAGATTTAGCCCAAAACCGCCTTCTTCGGCAGCTTCAGCTGCTTCTCCCGCCGTTGCGGCGATCGCCAACAAACTCCCTAATATCTCCATCTGTGAATGCCCGAATCTGCGTCTTTATTGATTCACGAGTTCCAACAGGTCTTTGGAAAGCTCAGCCAAACCGTAGCGCCACCAGCGCAACACTAGGAAACGCTACAGTGCAGCAGCTCGCCCCGCTAGGGCTAGCCAAGCGCAATGCCACCCGTCACCTTTTCCAAGATCTGACGGCTCAGTTCATCCACCTGCTGTTCTAGCGACTGCAATGCGGCCGCTTTTTGAGCGTCCAAATCCTTTTGCGCCTGTTCTCGCTGGGACTGAGCAACCTGCTGAGCTTCGGCAATCTTTTGGGCTGCAATCTTTTGAGCATCCGCCTCAGCCGCCGAGACAATGGCGATTGCCTGACGGCGAACCTCGGCTGCCTCAGTCTCGTACTGCTTAGCCAGCGCCTCTGCCTTAGCTAGCCGCTCCTTTGCCTCTGACTGATTAGCGCGGATATAGCCTTCGCGGTCATCTAGCGCCTTGCCCAGGGGCTTGTAGAAAGTGACGTTGAGAATTGCAACCAGGAGCATAAACTGGAGCGCCATCAGCGGCAATGTGGCATCGAGGTCAAACAGACCGCCCCCGCCCTCTTCAGCCAGTAAGAATGTCCAATAAACCATATTCACTCGCCCCGACTAACTTTTTGGGGTTTCACCAAACCAAACCACTTGAATGACTTTGAAAGGGTCGCCAAGGAGCGCTGCTCACCGCTGGATGACTGACTTGCGATCGCCCAACAGCTATCCACCCAGGCTCAAGTCAGCGCGTGGTCGAAGCGCAACTGCCCCTCGACCACGCGGCTTACTGCTTAGGCAAAGGGGTTGGCAAATAGCAGCACCAGCGCCACCACCAGACCGTAGATCGTTAGCGCTTCCATGAACGCCAAGCTCAGCAGCAGCGTGCCACGAATCTTGCCCTCTGCTTCGGGCTGGCGAGCAATCCCTTCAACGGCCTGACCAGCGGCATTTCCTTGACCAATGCCAGGGCCGATCGCCGCTAGACCGACAGCCAGCGCAGCAGCCACAACCGAAGCAGCAGAAATAATCGGATCCATGATGTTTTCCTTCCCTAAAAATTACAGAATGAGAAACACGTCAGCAAATGTGCAATGTGGCTTGCGAGATCTACCCAGACAAGGGCGATCGCACACCTTACACAACGACCATCGATTGCACTGACGACCGCTGCAACCGAGTCGCATGAACGGGGAATTCACACACCCCAACTGAGGATGCTAGTGCTCCTCATGCCCTTCACCGTGATGATCCTCCATCGCCTCGCCGATATAGGCTGCCGCCAGCGTTGCAAAGATCAGCGCCTGAATTGCACTCGTAAAAAGACCCAGGGCCATCACGGGCAGCGGCACAAACAGCGGAACCAGAAGAACCAGCACACCCACCACCAACTCATCTGCCAGAATGTTTCCGAAAAGTCGGAAGCTGAGAGAGAGCGGCTTGGTGAAATCTTCAATGATCTTGAACGGCAGCATAAACGGTACGGGCTGCACGTAGTTGCCAAAGTAGCCCAACCCTTTGCGACTAAAGCCAGCGTAGAAATAGGCCAGCGAAGTCAGCAGTGCCAGTGCAACCGTCGTGTTGATGTCAGCCGTTGGCGCACCCAGTTCGCCTTCTGGCAACTTAAATAGCTTCCAGGGAACCAACGCACCAGACCAGTTGCTCACAAAAATGAACAAAAACAGCGTCCCTACAAATGGAACCCAAGGGCGATATTCTTTTTCACCGATTTGGTTTTTTGCCAAATCACGAATGAACTCTAGCCCGTATTCCATGAGGTTTTGCAGCCCGGAGGGAACGCGCTGGATGTTACGGGTTGCCAAAAAAGTGACTAGCACCAAAAGCCCGATCACAAACCAGGAGGTGAGGAACACCTGTCCGTGCAGCTTTAGATTTCCTAACTGCCAATAGAAGTGCTTACCCACTTCTAGCTCAGCAAGCGGAAAGGCATTGAAGACGTTAAGAGAAAGCAACGTTTCCATGTAAATGGCTTGCCCGAATTAACTGGAGGGATGCTAGGATATCTAAACCTATCCCTGTGAAGGGAGAATAGATGTCCGCAACATATAGAAGATGACCGCAGCTTTATAAGTCAAGAAGCCTAAAAAGATAGGCATGATTTGAAGCTGATTCCAGCGAGAAGCAATCAGTATCAAACCCACAAGAAGAATGAGACGAGTGTTTCCGATTCGTCCCTTTTCTCGTCCTAGCTGCTCGACATTTCTGGCCAACATTCTCAAGTAAACCACACCTGTGCACGCTCCAATCAGGTAATTGAGAGCAATGTTTAAGGAATAGACAATCCACACAGAAGCAAAAATGATCGCAGTCATTGCAAGCGTCGTTAGCAACAAGTCGCTTTGAAGCTTGTAGTATTCCTGCATAGATGCATCGGGTTGGTCTGGAAGCTCGACGGACGGATCAGTGTTCACTGTCGAAGCAGTATCAACCGGAGCATGTTCACTTGTTTCGGGTGGAAAATCTGGGGAGGTCACGATAGAGAACCGAGTCCAGACAGGTCTTTTGGGCGATCAAGGCATTATTGCTAATACATTGATGAGCCAGTGTTGATCATACCATCGACGGGTAACAATACTTAATGACGAGGGATCAAAATCGTCTAAGTTTCTCCAGTATTTCTAAAAAGATTCTTGAAAGGTTCTTGAAGGGGCGGTGCAACTGGCTTTTATCCTCTGTTTTCGGTTCTTTGAGGCAGCCTATGCCAGGAGCAGGAGTTGCTGACGCTGGAGGCTGCGAACAGTATCTAGGGGAAGCGGTTGGGCTTGCAGAATTTGGGCGATCGCCCTTGTCTCATTCCCTTCACAAGCTTTGAGAAATCCCCACTCGGCTTCGCTGAGGTTGATGATTTGATAGTCGTAGTTAAACACGCAGCGGCTGTCCCAGCCGTCGATGCAGGGGCTGAGGGAAGGAATCGCGCCGAGCAGGTCGGCATCGGATGACCAATCGCAAATTTCGAGCGGCGGGCGACCTAGAAAGAATTCGTAGTGGGTAATCGTATCGGGATCGAGCAGTTCGAGCAGCCGATAGCGCTGGCGATCGCCCAACCCCTGCGCCCGGGCCATCAGCTCAGGCGACTTGCCTAGCAGTCGCTCCAAGTCCCACACGCGGGGATTCGAGAAGCCCAAAAACTCTAGCCCAGACGCATCAATGAGTTCAAACAGCGTATCGATGTTGTAGTCAATTTCCTGCGGATGCACATACATATCGGCAAAGCACTCGTCTTTCTGGTTTTCTAGCGACCAGCGCTCTTGCTCTCGGCGCACCAGGCGGTTATTCTCCGGCAAGCTGGCAAAGATAGCTCGCCCCAACTGCACGCCGTCGGTATAGTCGCCCCGGCGGTCTTGCTGGAGGAGGGCGATTGCCTGCTGCATCAGCTTAATTTCCCAGCGCCCCAATTCCCCATAAACGAAAATATGCAGGATGCCGCCGGGAGCCAGCTTTTTCGCCAAAGCCTGAATCCCGCGAATCGGGTCGGGCAGGTGGTGCAGCACACCGACACAGTTAATCAGATCAAACTCGCCGGGTAGCTGATCCACATCGTAGAGGCTCAGGTGGTGAAATGTGGCGCGATTTGCCCCCGACCGCCGACACCGCTCCTGCGCTACCGCCAGCGCCCCCGCGCTCAGGTCAATGCCCGTCACCTGCGCCTGTGGATTCAGATGCACTAGATACTCCGTGCCGACACCCGTGCCACAGCCCGCATCCAAAATCCGAATATCTTGCCGCGCTGGCCTGCGCCCCGTGCAAAAGCTATGGGCCGCCAGCCAGTTCCACCGCCAGTTGTAGCCCGGTGGCGGCTCATCCAGCAGCGGCTCTGGAGGAAACGGGTAGGTGTCATATAGCCGCGCAACTGCCGCGCTCACAGCTTGAGAATCGGACATGGCAAAGGTGATTTTTGTAAGGGCAACCTGAATTATAGGAGGTTGGAGCGGCCGGGGCGGCGGGGTTGGGCTGAGGCGACCCGGGAATGAGCGAATGGGTTTACCGCTTGCCTCTTAAGATACTAAGGAGAGATGCAAAGAGGGTGAATTAGGAGGGAGATGGCGCGAGGCCAAGAGTCGGATCTTGCATTGGCTACTCCATCTTCGTTTAACCCCTTTTTTTGCCTCACGCTCTTTGTAGTACCCTAATCCCTGCAAACCTGTGTCCAAAGCCCGCTCACTCACTGGAATCGCTGGAATCGTCGCCATTGCTACGCTGCTGAGCAAGGTGTTTGGCTTGTTTCGCCAACAGGCGATCGCCGCTGCCTTTGGCACGGGGGCAGTGTTTGGCGCGTTCAACTTTGCCTATGTGATTCCGGGCTTTTTGCTGATTTTGCTGGGCGGGATTAACGGGCCGTTTCACAGTGCGATCGTCAGCGTCTTGTCCAAGCGCAAGCAGGAAGAAGTCGCGCCGATTATGGAGGGAATTACCACGCTGGTAGTCGGGATCTTGCTGCTGGTGACGGCGGGCTTGATGGTGTTTGCGGAGCCAATGATGCATCTGGTGGCTCCAGGGCTGTTTATCTCGGCGTCCGAGGCGGCGCGAGAGGGCCTGTCGCCGGAAACCTACGCCACGCTCCAGCAAACGCGAGAGATTGCGATTCAGCAGTTCAGAATCATGGCTCCGATGGCGGTGCTGGCGGGGCTGGTGGGCATTGGCTTTGGCGCGTTGAATGCGGCCAATCAATATTGGCTGCCGTCGATCAGCCCCCTGTTTAGCAGCATCACGGTGCTGCTGGGGCTGGGCGGGCTGGCGTGGTATCTGGGCGATCGCATTTCTGATCCCCAATACGCCATGCTGGGCGGCGCAGTGCTGGCCTGGTCTACGCTGGCCGGGGCGCTGCTGCAATGGCTGGTGCAACTGCCCGCCCAGTGGAAATCGGGACTGGGCACGCTGCGCCCCCGGTTCAATTTCAACGATCCGGCGGTGCGCGAAGTAATCAACGTCATGGGCCCGGCAACGTTCTCCTCCGGCATGATGCAGATTAACGTGTGGACGGATCTGTTCTTTGCGTCGTTTATTCCGAATGCGGCAGCAGCCGTGTCGGCGATGGGCTATGCAGGGCTGCTGGCGCTCACGCCGCTGGGCATTTTGTCGAATGTGATTCTGGTGCCGCTGCTGCCCGTCTTCTCGCGCCTCACCGCGCCCCAAGACTGGCCCGAACTCAAGCTCCGCATCCGCCAGGGGCTAATCACCACCGCCCTGACGATGCTGCCCATCAGCGTTTTGATGATGGTGCTGGCAGTGCCGATTTCGCGGGTGGTCTACGAACGCTACGCCTTTCGCCCCGAAGATTCGCTGCTCACGGCCACCGTGCTGATGGCCTACTCCGTCGGCATGTTTGTGTATCTGGGGCGCGACGTGCTGGTGCGCGTGTTTTACGCGCTCGAAGACAGCCTCACACCCTTCCGCATCAGCATCGCCAATATTTTTCTAAATGCGCTGCTAGACTTTTTGCTGGTGCGTCCCTATGGCGCGGTGGGTCTGGTACTGGCAACCGTCGGCGTGAATCTGGTTTCCATGCTGATCATGCTGGCCATTTTGCACCGTCGCCTGCAAGGGCTACCGCTGCGGCAGTGGGGCGGGCTGACGGCGCTGCTGGCCCTGGGCAGCGGGCTGGCGGGCGCGGCGGCGTGGGCCGTGCTGCGCGGCTGCGAGCGGCTGCTCGGCAATCAGGGCTTTGGCGTGCTGCTGGTGAATCTGTGCGTCGCAGGCAGCGCAGGATTGCTAGTATTTGCGCTATTTGCCACGCGACTGGGGCTGCCGGAGGTCGATGCATTTGTCAGTCGGTTGCGGCAGCGCTTTTTTAGGAGGTGAGCAGGACGGAAAAAACAAAAAACAAAAAACGGAACCTCTTCACTCTTCACT